>JANMHL010000456.1:0-3697 GCA_031375125.1 Novosphingobium sp.
CGAAAAAATGAAAGCCGACGGCTTCAATGTTGGCGGCGAACAATCGGGCCACATGATCCTGCTCGATCACGGCACCACCGGCGATGGCACCGTGGCGGCGCTGCAAGTGCTGGCGGCATTGGTCCAATCGGGCAAAAAGGCCAGCGAGATGCTGCACCTGTTCGATCCGGTTCCGCAGCTGCTCAAAAACGTCCGCTTCGCTGGCGGCAAGCCGTTGGATGACGCGCGGGTCAAAGCGGTAATCGCCGAGGCTGAGGCCGCGCTGATCGGCAAGGGCCGCTTGGTCATCCGCCCATCGGGTACCGAGCCGGTGATTCGGGTGATGGCCGAAGGCGACGATGCGGCGCAGGTTGAGGCAGTCGTCGATGCGATCTGCGCTGCGGTGCAGGAGGCTGCCAGTGCTTGAAATGCGCCCCGATTGCGAACGCTGCGGCAGCGATCTTCCAGCCGAAGCCCCCGGCGCGTTTATCTGTTCGTTCGAATGCACGTTCTGCAGCGAATGCGCGGATAAGCTGGACGAGCGCTGCCCCAATTGCGGCGGCGAGCTGATGGACCGGCCCAGCCGGGCGGTGAAGCACCATGCCGCGCATCCGCCTTCGGCAGTGCGGAAGTTCAAGGACTGATGCCCCCACCCCGCATCCTCGTTATCGCCGGATCAGACAGTTCTGGCGGCGCGGGCATTCAGGCTGATATCAAGACGATCACCATGCTGGGCGGCTATGCGATGACCGCGATTACCGCGATTACCGCGCAGAACACATTGGGGGTGACGGCGGTCGAAGTGCTCAGCCCCGAACTGATCGCCGCGCAAATTGATGCCTGTATTTCAGACATCGGGGTTGATGCGGTGAAGATCGGGATGCTCGGCTCAGCTGCGATTGCCGCTGTCGTGGCGGACCGGCTTGAGGCGCTCAGCGTGCCGATTGTGTTCGACCCGGTGATGATTGCGACCAGCGGTGCGGCTTTGGCCGATAGCGCGACTATCGCGGCGTTTGAGCGGCTGATGCAGCTCGCCACGCTGACTACCCCCAATGTCGCCGAATTGGCGGCGCTGGGCGGGCACGAAGGCATGCAGGCGCGCGGGATCGCTTACCTCGCCAAGGGCGGTGATAGCGAGGGTGAGCGGATCGAGGATACCCTCATGCTCCCCGGTCAACCGCCGCACGTCATGGCCGGAACCCGGATCCATACCCGCCACACCCACGGCACTGGCTGTACGCTGGCCAGCGCGATCGCGACCTATCTGGCGCGGGGATTGCCGCTGGCCGAAGCCACCGACCGCGCCCGCCTGTTCGTCCGCTCAGCATTGCGCGCCGCGCCGGGTTTCGGCGCAGGCAACGGCCCCTTGGGCCACACCGAAGCTCGCGGTTAATCCAGCCCGTAGAACGCGCAGATTACCGCCCACGCCTCTTCAGCCGTTTCGACCCAGTGGAACAGATTGAGGTCAGCGTGGTTGATCACGCCTTCATCGGCCAGCCCTTCGAAATCGACCACTTTGGTCCAGAACTCGCGCCCGAACAGCAGGATCGGGATCGGCTTCATCTTGCCGGTCTGGATCAGGGTCAGCAGTTCAAAGAATTCGTCGAAAGTGCCAAACCCGCCGGGGAACACCGCCACTGCTTTGGCCCGCAGCAGGAAATGCATCTTGCGCAGCGCAAAGTAGTGGAACTGGAACGCCAGCCGCGGCGTGACGAACAGGTTGGGCGCCTGCTCATGCGGCAACACGATGTTGAGCCCGATTGTCTCGGCGCCCGCCTCAACCGCGCCGCGATTGGCCGCCTCCATGATCGACGGTCCACCGCCCGAGCAGACCACAAACTGCTGCATCCCCTGTTCGACAATCGCGCAGGTTGAGGCGATGTGCGCCAGCCGCCGCGCTTCCTCATAATACTTGGACTTGGCCGCCAGCCGCTCGGCCACCGCCTTGCGTTCTGGCGGAGCATCGGCGACCAGCTGCGCCGCCGCCTCGGGCGAGGGGATCCGGGCCGAGCCATAGCAGACCAGCGTCGAGCCGATCTTGGCCTCTTCCAGCAGCATTTCGCATTTCAGCAATTCCAGCTGAAACCGCACCGGGCGCAATTCCTCGCGCAGCAAGAAATCAGTGTCGCGGAACGCCAGGCTATAGGCCGGGCTGCGGGTCTGCGGGGTGGAGTGATCCTGTGCTTCAACAAACCCGGCTTCCTGCTCGGCTTTGTAGAAGCGGCGGCGATGGAGCCGCTTTTCCTGTTCTGCTTCAGTCATTGGCCCCTTGTCGGGCTTTCGCGGTCTGCTGTCAAAGGGGAGCGATGCGGTGGCCCGATTCAGGCAAAATCGGCGGCTTGGCCCGCCGCGCTGCACCGAATTGCGGCTAAGCCTGCACAAACCCCTCCAGAACCGACACAAACTGCCCTAACCGCGCCAGAAAGGCGGTTAAAGCGGGGTCAGAGCCTGCTTAAAACGACCCTGAAAAAGACGTATCGCTCTGAATTACTGCGATACCTTACCCTCATCGACCATTTCCGAACGGGTCAAAGCCCTGATCCTGCGACCATGCCAGACTGGACAAATGTAGGAAAGCAGCACGATCCGGCGCGGCCCAGCACGACCGGGGACATGGTAGTGCGAACCCCGGCTCAAGCCGAATTGCGTTGTCACGCAACTCGCAAACCCACCGCCAATGTCTGAAAAACTGGATGCCCGACAAGGATTATAATCCATGCTTATGACAATCCAGCGAAGTCCCTGATATCGCCCTAAGTGCCTACATTTTGTAGGAACTATGTCCACGGACGTTCCTTGACATTCCGCCAAATCCAGCAGATATGTGGGAGCCAGTGTGGGAACCACGAGGCGTGACATGGCCAAGCTAAGCGAACTGAAGGCGAAGAATGCCAAGCCAGGAGTGCACGGCGACGGCTCGGGCCTGTATTTGCGCGTCAAGCCTAGCGGCGCAAAATCTTGGGTTCTGCGTGTGCAGCATCTTGGCAAGCGTGAAGACATTGGGTTGGGCGGCTATCCCGCTGACCTTTCACTTGCCGAGGCGAGAGAGAGTGCGGCCCGCCTGCGAAAACTCGCTCGGCAAGGTGTTGATGCCCGCTCGGATCGCGACAAGGGCAAGGTTCGCATCCCGACCTTCGCCGAGGCGGTTACCGAGGCTCACGCTGCGCTATCCAAGGGTTGGTCAGAGCGGACCGCTGCGGCCTTCTTGTCGTCCCTGACGGCCCATGCGGTGCCCCGCATTGGCTCAACACGCGTTGACTTCATTCAGTCCGATCAGGTGATTTCCGTGCTGTCCCCGCTCTGGACGACAAAACCGGCGATGGCAAAGAAGCTCCGCGTCAGGATCATGCAGGTTCTGCAATATGCAAAGTCGCACCGTTGGCGCAGTGACGCACTTCCAACCACGAAGGACATAAGCAACGGCCTCTCCAAGCCAGCTATGGGAACCCATTTCGCCGCCATGCCGTTTGCCAGCGTTCCCGACTTCATGGCTGGTCAACTGACCAAGGAAGAAACGGCTGGGCGCTTGGCTCTTTTCTTTACGATCCTCACTGCCGCACGGAGCGGTGAGGTTCGCGCCGCTCGGTGGGAACATATCGACCTAGAGGCCCGCACGTGGTCGCGGCCCAAGGAATTGATGAAGATGAGGGCGGCACACGTTGTCACACTCAATCTGGCCGCTGTGGCGCTGTTGGAGCGCGCTGCCGAGGCATTCGGG
>JANMHL010000418.1:0-3989 GCA_031375125.1 Novosphingobium sp.
GTGATGGCTCGATCACCCGGCCCTCGCAGCTGCTCGATGCCGTGCTGGTGACCGGGCGCAAGGGCCTTGCGATTGCCCGCTATAAGGGGCTGGGCGAAATGAACGCCGAGCAATTGTGGAAACCACCCTCGATCCCGACAATCGGATCCTGCTGCAAGTAAAGGTCGAAGACGCCGACGTGACCGACGAGATCTTCACCCGCCTGATGGGCGACGCGGTTGAACCACGCCGCGACTTCATCCAGGAAAATGCGCTTAACGTCGCCAATCTGGACGTTTGAAGCGCGCGCCTCTCAGGTCGCCATTTTGGCCGCAATCGTCGTAATGTTTCGAACAAAGTCGGGCCGTGCTTCCTCAGGCAGGGCGGCAAGCATTTGCTCGCAATTGTGCAGATTGTGAGTGTGCATTCGGCTAAAGAACGATGCGCCAGCCTCGGTCAGCATCAGCGCTACTGAACGCCCCTTCAACGCAGTGCGGTCGCGCGTGAGCAAGCCGCGCTTTTGCAGACGATCAATCGCGGATTGCATTGTGGTCATTCGCACACGGAGGAATAGCGCAATGTCTTTGGCGGTTGAGCCAGGTTGGCGCCACAGATAAGCCAGCGTCTCGACGTCCAGCGGGTTGTATGCTGCCTTCCCGAGATCGGAAAACAGGCGACGCTCGTCAACGATCAGGAGCCGCATCAGCTGGCTTATGGCCAAATCGAGCTGCGCGGTTTCGGGCAATGTCATCTCCAAGTACGAAATTCGTATTTACTAAGTGCGAATCTCGTACTAACTATCGCAAGCAAGTCAGATTTGACAAGCCCATTTGCCGGGAGCGCGCGATGCAGACGACCGAATATTACCTTCTCACCGGCGCAACATCAGGCATCGGGCTGGAGGTTGCCGCCTCGCTGGCACAAGGCCGCGCAGACAGCTACATCTTAGTCGGTGCACGCCGGCCCGACCAGGCAACTGCACTGCGGCAAAGGGTGCCAGCGGAACGGTTGCTGATCCTGAAACTTGATACCGGGTCCCTTGGCTCGGTGAAGTCGTTCGCCGATTCCGTCAAGACCTTCCTGAACGGTGCGAAGCTCTCAGGGCTGGCCCTCAACGCAGGTATCCAGATCGTGAGCGGTGACCGCCTTTCAGTGGATGGCTTCGAGCTGACCTTTGCGACCAACGTGCTGGGGCATATCGCCTTGTTCGAACATCTGCGTAGTGAGCTAAGCCCGTTGGCAACAGTGGTTTCGACGGCAAGCGGCACCCACGATCCCGGCCACAAGCTGGCCAAACCGTACAAATTCTTTGGCGGGCGGTTTCCCTCGGTGTCTCACGTCGCGGCAGGCCTGGTATCCGATTCGGTCAGCGAAGCGCAGAAGGGCCGAGATCGCTATGCCACCTCAAAACTGTGCAACATCATGTTCAGCTACGCGATGGCGCGCCGCTATTCCGCAGGCGAGTTGCGCTTCATCGCATTCGATCCCGGCCTGATGCCTGGAACGGAATTGGCGCGTGATCAGCCTGCCGCTATTCGCTTCGCCTGGAAAAATGTTCTGCCAACCGCCGCCAAATTGATCGATGGTGCAAGCACGCCCGCGCGATCCGGTTCGGTCCTTGCGGATTTGCTTACCGGAGAGCGATTCCCTTCAAGAACCGGGTTACACGTCGAATTTACCGGCAATGAAATCCCGTCATCAAAGCTTTCGCACGATTTGGCCAAGCAGGATGAACTGATAGATTGGGCGCGCGGAGTTATAACCGGAACCCGTTGAGCAGGGCTCAGCTCGTCAGCGGTTCGGGAAAGAACTTCGCAATTACATCCCGCGCCAGCCGGGCCGGGCGAAGTGTTTGCGCATCAACGCAGCACCAACTTGATTTAACCTCGGCCAGGATTTCCTCGCCGCGACGGATCACCGTTTCGTAACTGGCGCGGGCACCATGAATTTTTTCGAGCAGGACCGTGGCGATTACCTCGTCGCCCAGAAAAGTCGGGCGGCGATAGGTAATTTCGTGCTTCAGCGCGACCCACAGGTGCGCCGCCACGGCGTCGGCAGGAGCCAGGCTTTCCCAGTGGCCAATCACCGCGTCCTGCACCCACTTAAGATAGGAGGCGTTGTTGACATGACCCATGAAGTCGATGTCTGCGGCATCGACCGGGATCGGGTGGAAATAGGGCAGGGCGCTGTTCACACCGATGTAAATAGGGATAAAGCTGCGGTTTGGCTAGGCTGTTGCGCCCAGCCGCGGAAATATCAGGCCGCGCGCAAGCTGCTGACCGCCTTAGCGCCGCGATCAGCCGCCGACAGCCCATCGAATACCGCGTCGATGATCCGCGCCAACTTGTCAGTGCTGAGCCGGTTCATCAGCTGCGCCATGGCCCCGATGTTAACGTAGACGTTGACCATTTGGTTGACCAGACTGAGCGTCTCGTCAATCGAAAGGCCTTCGAATTGGCCATCAGCCATCGCTTCGCCGATTATCTCCGACAGATAGTGATCGCCCAGATCGATATAGCTGCGGATCACTTCAAAGTTTTCCGTGCCCATTTCGACATAGGTCGCAAAAGCGACCGGATCACGGTCCCATTCGGCCTTCATCAGGGCAAATCGGCGGGCAAAGAATTCAAACATCTTGCGGCGCGGCGGCAGATCGCTGGCCACAACCTCTTCCATGATGGCCACTTTGGGCCGGAACCAGTGTTCGGCCACCGCCTCGACCAAGGCTTCCTTGCTTTCGAAATAGCGATAGAGGCTGGCCGGAGACATCCCGGCGCGGGCCGCAATTTCGGTCATGGTCAGGGCGCTGGTACCGCGTTCCTGGATCTGTTCGATCACCAATTCAACCAATTGCGAACGTCCCGCATCGATATCGGTTTGCGGCCGGGCCATGCTAGTGAGACTCCCCAATCGGATTGATCAAATGCAATATAAACGCGGCGGCGCAATTTTCAAGAAACTGTCATAGCCAAATAATACGCTCAGCTTGCAGCCGTGCTTCCTTCGGCTAGGACAGCAGCATGATTCAGATCGATCCCCGTCCGTCGCGATTCGCCCGATTCCTGCCCGCGCTGATGCTGCCCTTGCTGGCCGCTTGTGCCACCAGCGGCGGGGTAGTGGCGGCTGGTGGCGCCAATCCGGCGGTTACAATCGGCATCATCGGCCTCAACGATTTCCACGGCACGCTCGAGCCGCCCCGGACGGGGGTGCTGGTTCCCGCCGATACAACCAGCGGGGCAAAACCTGTGCCGGCCGGCGGCGCAGCGTTTCTGGCCAGCGCGGTCGATTCGGTCCGCGGGCAATATACTTATTCAGCCACGGTTGCGGCTGGCGACATGACTGGCGCTTCGCAGATATCCTCATCGCTATTCCTCGATGAACCGGCGGTCGGCGTACTCAATCGGATCGGACTCGATTTCACTTCGGTCGGCAATCACGAATTTGACAGCGGAACCGACGAACTGCTGCGCAAGCAAGGCGGCGGCTGCGCCCAATTTACCGCGCAAAAGCCATGTCAGGTCGAACCATTCGGCGGAGCAAAATATCGCTACCTCGCCGCCAGTACCCGCCGCGCCGATGGTAGCACGTTGTTCCCGGCCACCGGGATCAAGACCTTTGGCAAGGGGCGGCGCGCGGTCAAAGTGGGCTTCATCGGCCTCACTCTAAAAGGCACGCCCAGCCTGGTCTCGCCCGACGGGATCAAGGGCCTGACTTTCGGAGATGAGGCTGACACCATCAATGCCGAAGCGCCGCGCCTGCGCGCCGCCGGGGCCGACGTGGTGGTCGTGCTGATCCATGAAGGCGGCTATACTTCGGGCAAGCCCAATCCATCGGGCTGCGAAAACCTGACCGGGCCGATCAAGGGCATTCTTGACCGGCTGGCGCCGGGCGTGGATGTGGTCATTTCGGGCCACACCCATTGGGCCTATGTCTGCGATTACGCCACGATCAACCCGCGCCAGCCGATCCTGCTGACCAGTGCCGGGGTTTCGGGCCAGCTGATCACCGAT
>JANMHL010000422.1:0-1602 GCA_031375125.1 Novosphingobium sp.
CCGCCGATCCGCGCGCCGCGATCCTGATCGACACCCGCGAACTGCAGCTGCCGGTCGCCGGGATCGAACTCAATGCGTCTTTGCCCAAACAGGTTCCGGTGACTTTCATGTTGGAACAAGGGGCTGACCTTAAAAACTGGACGCCTTTGGCCGAAAAAGTCCTGCTGCGTCCGGGCAACGATCCCGAAGTGCTGGGTCAGGCCCGGATCGCGCTGCCGGGCGTCAACTTGCGCGAACGCTATGTCCGGATCAGCTGGGATGCCGCGCCCGAAATCGCCGTGACCGGTGCCAAGGTGTTCGAAGCGGTTGAGCGCCCACCCGCCAGGGTCGAGCTGGAAACCAGCGGCGCGGCCTTGGCCAGCCCGCATGAACTGCGCTTTGCGCCGCAAATTGCTGTACCGATTGCGGCGGTAAAGCTGGAAATGGCCGGGCAGGACGGGATCGTCCCGGTTGAACTGTTCGGCCGCAATGATCGTTCCGAACCGTGGGGCCTGCTGGCGCGCGGCGCGTTGAAACAGGGCGAAGGTCCGCTCAGCCTCGAACTATCGGGCAGCACCACCCGCGAATACCGGCTGACCGCCGACCGGCGCAGCGCAGGCTTTTCGCAAGTGCCCAAGATCAGCCTGACGGTTGAGCCGATCACGATCTTCGCGGCCTTCAACGAAGGCGGACCCTACAGCTTGGCGGTTGGTCATGCCGATGCCAAACCGGCCTGGTTCGATCCGGCGGACCTTGGCAAACCCAGCGACCTGCTGCGGGCCTGGCGGCGTGAAGCTGAAGTCGCCAGTGCCGGGGACGCCCCGGTGATACTGCTCGGCCCAGCGGCACCCGAAACTTCGTTCGATCCGCGCAAGCTGGCGCTGTGGGGGGCTTTGCTGCTGGGCGTCGCCGTGCTGGCCTTTGCCGCATGGCGACTGCTGAAAACGGGCGCAGTGGTCCCCAAGACTGATGGGGAAAGCGATGCGGCATAGGTTGATTGTTCTGGCCGGAGCCATGCTTGCGGCGGCGCCACTGCTGGCAAAACCGGCCAAACCGCCCCTGCCCGCGCCCGCAATAGCGGTTGGACAGGTGCTCAACGATACGCTCGGCAAGTCCGTTAATGGCTGGCTTCACGGCCAAGGCGCGATGTTCAGCAGGACCGAAACGAAAGGCAATGTTACCACCGCCAACCTCGATTGCTGCATCGCCGTGTTCAGTCGGGGGAACAGCTACATCATTGCGCGGACCGAGCCGCTGGCGCGCAATCCTGATGGCGGAGCAATCAGGGAAAAAGTCGCTGCAGTGGAGCGGATTGATCAGCGATCCGGAGAGATTGCGACCGAGTGCAGCCTGTTTTCGCTTCAGATCGTCTTTTCAGTGCGTAACCCAAAGACCAATCAGGTTCGATCGGTGATTGTCGACAACGGCGCGCTGGCATTGTTGGAATGGCATGACACCGCCAATCGCTGCGATGAAAATGAAGGCTAACCCGCCAGCTGACTGAAATCGGTCAGCGCCCCATCGCGCAGGCCTTGCCAGACATCACGCGCCTGAACCGTTTCGGCCACATCGTGAACCCGCAGCAGCTGCACTCCGGCGTCCATGCCCTTGAGTGCAAACGCT
>JANMHL010000423.1:0-4374 GCA_031375125.1 Novosphingobium sp.
GTTTTTCGCCGCTGTATTGCTGGTCACCGCCGCGCTTTTCTACGTCGGGGGCATAGCGCGGCGCCGGAGCGGCGCGGGCGGGGGCTTGGCCGGTATCGCCGGGTTGGCTTAGGCCGGGCTGGCCCCCCACGGCGCTTTGCAATCCGGCGTCATAGCTTTTCTGCAAGGCCAGCGGATCGAGCACGGGATCACTTGTCTTGTCGGCGGCGGGGTTGCGGGCGTGCGGCACTGCCATCGGCTCGCCCCCGGCATAGGCAAAGCGGAAGGTGCCAGCCTGCCCGGCCTTGCCCTTGAAGCTGTAGAACCGGTGCGCGCCGATTGTGGCGATCGGGTTGAGGCTGGGCGCCCAATAGGGATGGATCTGGATCGTGTGATAATGCGTGGCGAGGCCCACCGCTGGTTCAACATAGCCAGACAGCGCGCCAATCGCGGTGCGGCGGGCGCGTTCCCAAAAGAACGGGTTGGGGCGGCGGCCCAGCGCGCCATCGCAGGTAAAGCTGAACTGGCAGCCGGTGCTGCGCTCTGATCCTTGATAGACCACGCCGCAAACGGTGTTCGGATAGGCCGGATGGGCAACCCGGTTGAGCACGACCTGCGCCACCGCGCGCTGGCCCTGGTCGGGTTCGCTGGCAGCTTCGTAATAGACTGCGGCGGTCAGGCATTCGACCGCGCGGGTCCGGTCGACGCCCGACAGGTCAAATCGCATCGCTCGGGCAATCGGCCCCCCGGCGAAATCGACCAGCCCAGTGTCGGCGCCTTCGCTGGCCTGAATGCCAAACTCGGTCGGCAGTTCTTCGGTGACTGCCAGATAGTAAAACGCCGATCCGGGAAAGCTGTCCCCGGTCCGTTCAAACGGCATCGGCTCCAGCGCCAGATCGGTGTTCCCGGCATTGCCGATATCGAACGGGCGCCAGTCGGCCGGTGCGGCCAGAGCTGGAACCGCCATCGCCGCCAGCAGCACCAGCGCGCGGCGGCCCCAATGCTTGCGCTTGCCGCGCATCCCCAGCGTGCGCGCGCCGCGCCGCTTGTACCGCGCGCCAAAATCGCGCGGGCGGGGTTCAAAGGGAAGGGCGGGTGGCTGGTGCATCAAGACTCGGGTTTGGGTTACGCGCCTTCGCGCGTAGCGGATGGGGCGCCCGCCGGGCCACCGCGCAATCTGCGCCGTGCCGAACCGGGACGGACTGCGGGCATAGCGCTAAGCGGTTAAAATTGGCCCAACTTGCATCCTCGCGAATGTGGGCCTAGGGGCGCTCCCACGTCATCGGTTGTTTGGGAAACCAAACCTAAGAGGGAAGCAGGTGTAACGCCTGCGCTGCCCCCGCAACTGTGACCGGGGAGCGATGCGCCGCTCACGTCACTGGCCCTCGGGCTGGGAAGACAGGCGCAAAGTTACGATCCGGGAGCCAGGAGACCTGCCAGTGACGGTCGTTCCGCAGCCGGGCGGGGTGTACCGGGTGTAAGCAGGGGTTCGCGATTTCGTGCGGGCCGCCTCGCCATGGACGGCGTTCGTTCAATGGCTTGAGGAATCTTTATGAAATATCTGTTTTTGCTGAGCTGTTCGGTTTGTCTGGCTTCGCCTGCGTGGGCGCAGGTTGCAGACGAGGACGAATCAATACCGCAGGAAATCATCCTTACTCACCCGATCCGCGACGATTTCATCACAGTAGTCGCAACTGGCCGCAGCGAGCGGCTGGACAACAGCGGGCAATCGATCAGCATTGTCGGTGCGAGTGAAATCAAGCAAATCCAAGGCCCCGACCTGACCCGCGTGCTGGAGCGGTTGCCCGGCGTGACGCTGGCGCGCAGCGGCCCGCTCGGCAGCCAGACCAGCCTGTTTGTGCGCGGCGCGGGTTCCGAACAGCTGGTGGTGATGGTCGATGGCGTGCGGATGGCTGATGCCGCCGCACCGTCTGGCGGGTTCGATTTCGGGACACTGCTGACCGGCGGGATCGGCAAGATCGAGCTGCTGCGCGGATCGAACTCGGTGCCCTGGGGATCGGATGCGATCGGCGGCGTGCTGGCAGTGACCAGCGCTGAATTCAGCGGTGTGCGCGCCGGGGTTGAATATGGTGCCAACGAAACGGCCAGTGCCGATCTGGCGCTGGGCACGCAGGGTGATGGCTATGCGCTGACCGCGACCGGCAGCTACATCACGAGCGACGGGATTTCAGCCTATGCCCCCGGCGCAGAGCCTGATGCATTCCGCCAGTGGCGGCTGGGCCTGCGCGGAAAGCTGGAACTGAGCGAAGGG
The DNA here is from genome assembly GCA_031375125.1 of Novosphingobium sp. Classification (GTDB taxonomy): domain Bacteria; phylum Pseudomonadota; class Alphaproteobacteria; order Sphingomonadales; family Sphingomonadaceae; genus Novosphingobium. The sequence continues at coordinate 2,252 of JANMHL010000423.1, forward strand.
CTCTCGGCCACCGTCGCTGGGCGTTATGCCGATAGCCGGATCGAATTCGATGGCTATCCGTTCCCGACTTATGCCTTTGCCGATACGCCGGAATATCAGACCACCCGGCAGGGCAGTGGCCGGGCCGGACTGGAATACAGCGGCGATGGGTTCAACCTGCGCGGCGGAGTGGCGCTGTCGGACACGCGGCGGGCCTATTTCGACCCGACCTATGGTTCCGCGCCGGGCTTTGAAACCGTCGGGCGCAGTTTGCGCGCGGACCTGACCGGGATGGTGTCGCTCAGCGATGCCTTTTCGATCGATTTCGGCGCGGACAGTGAATGGACGCGGTACTCGACCACTTATGACTCGCGCAATACCGCGCGCCAGTCGGGCGGGTACGGCCTGCTGCGGCTGGACACCGGTCCGCTCAAGCTGACCGCCGGGGCGCGGCTGACCGATCATGACCGCTATGGCAGCCAGTGGACACTGGGCAGCAACGCCAGCCTGAATATCGGCGGGATGTGGCGGATCAAGGGCAGCTTTGGTGAGGGGTTCAAGGCCCCGACGCTGAGCCAGCTTTACGGCTATGGCCGCAATCTCGCGTTGAAGCCCGAAATTAGCACGTCGGCCGATTTCGGGATTGCGCTGGGTGATCGCGGCAACAACTCTGTTGGGATGCGGCACTTTGCCGTCACGCTGTTCCGGCGCGATAGCACCAACCTGATCGATTACGTTTCGCCAACCGGCTATTTCAACGTGGGCCGCGCCCGGGCGCAGGGCTTTGAAGTTGAAGCAGCGGCGGGCCTGACCGAACGGTTGTCGGTGCGCGGCGCATACACGTTCCTCGATGCCACCAACCGGGCAAATGGTAAGCAACTGGCGCGCCGCCCGCGCCATGCGCTCAGCGCTTCGCTAGATTGGACCACGCCGCTCCATGACTTGACGCTGGGGGCCGATCTGCGGCTGGTCGGGGACAGCTTCGATGATCGCCGGAACTTCACTGCGATTGACGGTCACGCGGTGGTAACACTGCGGGCCAGCTTGCCGCTCGGCGAGCATTTCGAGCTCTTTGGACGGATCGAGAATGTCACCGATGCACAGTATGAAACCGTGGCTGATTACGGCAGCTATGGCCGCTCCGCCTATGCCGGTGTCCGGCTGAAGTGGTGAAGCCCGCGCCAATCCTCCCCCTTGGGGGAGGGGGACCATGCGCAGCATGGTGGAGGAGTACGCGCGGTGGTCATAACCTTGCCGGAAAGGTCGCGATCACGGCACGTACCCCTCCACCAGCTTCGCTGGTCCCCCTCCCCGTTTCGGGGAGGATTGTGGCGGCCCTTTCGCTCCTGCTCGCCGCCTGCGCGCCTGCCCCGGCACGCGAAGCTGTCCACCGCTTGCCCACCATCGTCAGCCTAAACCCCTGTACGGACGCGATCCTGGTCGAGGTGGCCGATCCGGCGCAACTGCTGGCAATCTCCAGCTACAGCCACGATCCGGCGGCCAGCTCGATGGATCTGGCGACCGCGCGGCGGTTCCCGGCGACGTCTGGCTCGGTTGAGGAGCTGCTGACGCTGCGGCCCGATCTGGTGGTGGGGGCGACTTTTATCAGCCCCGCGACCGTTTCGGCGCTCGACCGGCTGGGGCTTCGGCTGGAGCGGATCGGGATCGCGCGGACGGTGGCGGAGAGCAAGGCGCAAATCCGCCAACTCGCCGCGCTGGCCGGGCATCCGGAACGCGGTGAAGTGCTGATTGCGCGGATTGATGCTACGCTGGCAGCTGCCGCACCGCCGCCGGGGCCACCGATATCGGCGCTGGTCTGGCAAGCTGGTGGAATTGTGCCGGGGCCAAACACCTTGATCGCGGAGTTGCTGATACGGACCGGCTTCAGCAACGCCGCTGCCGCGCGCGGGCTGGGTCAGGCCGATCTGCTGCCGCTGGAACAAGTGCTGGCCGATCCGCCGCAGCTGATCTTTGCGGCGGGTTCGGCGCTTGGCAACGAAGACCGGATGCTGGCCCATCCGGCGCTGGCTGCACTGAACGGCACGCGGCGCGAGCGGCTCGATCCGGTTCTGCTGTGGTGCGGCGGGCCGAGCATTATCCGCACGGCGGAGCGGCTGGGCGCAGTGCGGCGGTCTTTTGGGAGC
>JANMHL010000465.1:0-3046 GCA_031375125.1 Novosphingobium sp.
GGCCTCAGGCTGATTGCCGCGAGGTTGCGGTTTACTGCCTGAGGCCCCCGCCTGCGCGGGGGAGCACGTAAGCTCCCTGCTGCGCGGGCAAACGCCTCAGCGCGTGATCATATCTGGCTGCACCAGCCGGTGCAGGTGGACCACCACGTACTTCATTTCGGCATCGTCGATCGTCCGCCGCGCGGCGCTGCGCCAGGCTTCCTCGGCGCTGGCATAGTCAGGGAACATCCCGACGTAATCCATGCTGTCAAGATCGGTGAATTCCAGCGTCTGCGGGTCTTTGACCCGGCCACCGAACACCAGGTGAAGTTTCTGTTCGGCCTGATCGCTCATATCGAATACCTTGGGGAGAAGGGAAACCGCGCGCATAATCGCGCGCAATCCCTAAGGCAAGTGCCACCAAGGCAGTAGGCCGCGTTACTTCCGCAGCCGGGCGGCCAACCGGATTGCTTCGCCTGCGATCCTGATCCCGGTTGACCGGGCCGACCGCGAACCTTGCATCGCCGCGGTGCTGGCCCGGCGGCGCAACGGCGCAGTGCCGTCTTCAATCCGATGTAGGCCTTCGCGGGCGCCTTCGCCTGCGGCATCGCGGGCATTGCGGCTGAGCGCAAACACCAGTTCGGCCCCAGCTGCGGCAAACCCCAGCGCGCGCCCGCGCAGCTTCGATCCGCTCCGCCCCGGCAGCAGCGCGCCTAACAACAGACCGGCCCCGGCTCCGGCCGCAACCAGCAGCCAAGGATGCTCTTTGGCCAGCGCTTTGAAATCCTCTGGCGGATAGGCGTCGACCGGCGCGCGGCGCGGGGGCAGGGCGGGCAACTGATCGCTCTCGCGCTTCAAGCGTTCTTGCGAAGCCTCAACCCGGCTTTGAATCTTCTCAAGGCGGCTGCCTGGTTTACTCACGACAAAGGCTCCTCATCCTGCTGCCCTTCGGCAATAGGTTCGGCATCCTGAACCGTGGCTGGCCCAATTAGTTCCCTGACTGCACGCAGCAGCGGCGCGCGGAATACCCAGACCAGGATAGCCCCGGTTGTTGCGGCGATCACGCCTTTGCTCTCCTTGGCAACATCGATCCCGGTATCGAGCGCCTTGAAGGCCTCGTCCTTCGCCTTGGCCTTGATCCGTCCGCCGACGCTGCGCGCCGCCAGATCGGCTTTGACCTGGGCCAGCCGGGTATCAAACAGTCCGCGCGCGGTTCCGCGTAGATCGCGGTGCTGAGCCAGCCGTTCTTCGGCCTCGCTCATGGTGCAGCCTCAGCATCCGTCAATTGCGCCGCCGCCCGCTGCCAGCGCCGCGCCGCGATCCAACCGCACAGTGCAGCAAAACCCAGCAGCCCCAGAAAGGCGGCAATGGTCGCCCCCAGCGGGCCGATCGCCTCGGCCAGCACCAGCACCAGACCCAGCACCAGCGCCATCAGCGCAAAGAACACCAAGGCGAGCGCCAAAGCCCCCCAGCCAGCGACGCCTTTGGCCGCCTGTCCCGCCACCGCCGCGCGCGATTTTTGATAGGTCAGCTCCGCCTCGAGCAGTGTCCGACCGTCGCTAGCAAGCTGGCGCACGTCATCCACTAGCGATCGCTCGGCAGCATTCTCGGCAATCAGCGGGGGCTGGTCATCGGCCATGGTCTGGCGGGACCCGATCAGGCTTCGTTCGATCCGCCTTTGAACAAACGCGAAATCAGAAAACCAAATACCGCCGCAATGCCGAGCGCCATGCCCGGGCTTTTACGGACGAACTGTTTGGCATCATCGCCCAGCTCATTGATGCCTTTCGACTCAATCTTGGCGGCGGTTTCCTGCATCGTGCGGGCCGCGGTGCGGGCATAGTCGCCATATTTCGCGCCGAGCTTTTCGTCGATGGTTCCGGCGTTTTCAGCGACGATCTGGCCCAGGCTAGCGATGGCGTCGCTGGTCTTGGCCTTGCCTTCAACGGCGAGGTCGGCGGCGCGCACTTTGGCTTGACCAGCCAGATCCTTGGCTTCGTCAACCCAATCGCCGCTGCGGGCAGACAGTTGTTCCTTATAGGCCCCGGCCTTGGCCTGCGCGTCCTTGGTCAGCGCGGTTGCACCGGCCCGGGCTTCTTCGATCGCCTTGGTGAACTTGGCCTTTGCTTCGCCAGCAGGTGCGGCGGCAGCAGCCTTCGTTGCGGCAGGCTTTTTCGCGGCGGCAGGCTTTTTGGCAGCAGTGGTCTTGACGGTATCGGTGGTGGTCTTGGCCATGGCTTGAACCCTTTCTGTGCCCGGGGGGTGGGCGGAATACGAATGTGGGAGCGCGCGGGGCGCTGTGCAAGTGGCACTATGCTGCTCAATTTGCTGCATTGCAACTTGCCTGCCAAGGCCGGACTGCTAATGAGCCGCCATCAGCCCAGCAGGAGCAAGCCCGCCATGACCGCGATCATCGATATTCACGCCCGCGAAGTGCTCGACAGCCGGGGCAACCCCACCGTCGAAGTCGATATCCTGCTGGAAGATGGCAGCTTTGGCCGCGCCGCCGTTCCATCTGGCGCGTCGACTGGCGCGCATGAGGCGGTTGAGCTGCGCGATGGCGACAAATCGCGCTATCTTGGCAAGGGTGTGCTGCAGGCGGTCAAGGCCGTGAATACCGAGATTGCCGATGCCATTCTGGGATTTGACGCCGAAGATCAGCGCGATCTTGATGCACGGATGATTGAGCTCGACGGCACCGAAAACAAGGCGCGGCTCGGCGCCAACGCGATCCTCGGCACATCGCTGGCGGTCGCCAAGGCGGCGGCCAATGCACGCGGGTTGCCGCTTTATTCCTACCTTGGCGGCGTGTCGGGACAGTTCAAGTCCTTCATGGACGCCACCGGCCGCCTCTGGAAGACCCACGCGCTCAAAGGCAAGCTCGCGTCGGGCTTTACTGTGTCCGCGTTGCCGTCGGGCGATAAGCAATCGACGCTGCTGTCGATGTTCGTCTTCGCCATGCAGCACGGCATGTTCTGGGTCGGCAACGCGATCCTGCCGGAGCAGCACGCTGGGGTTCCCTATGACGAGGCCGCGAATCGGCTGGGGTCCTGGTCGGGGCTGATGG
>JANMHL010000018.1:0-12164 GCA_031375125.1 Novosphingobium sp.
GTGTTCTTCGCTAGGTTTGGCATTGCATCCCCCCGTTTGACTACTCCGCTGCCAGCAGCTCCTCTGCCGCCTCCAGATCGACGCTGACCAATCGGCTGACCCCGCGTTCGACCATGGTCACGCCGAACAGGCGGTGCATCCGGCTCATGGTGACGGCGTTGTGGGTGACGATCAAGTAGCGGGTCTGGGTTTCGAGCACCATCGCGTCGAGCAGATCGCAGAAGCGTTCGATGTTGGCATCGTCCAGCGGCGCGTCGACTTCGTCGAGGACGCAGATTGGTGCCGGATTGGTTAGAAATAGTGCAAAGATAAGTGCCACTGCGGTAAGCGCTTGTTCCCCGCCCGATAGCAGCGTCAGCGATTGCAGGCGCTTGCCCGGCGGCTGGGCGTAGATCTCGAGGCCCGCCTCGAGCGGATCGTCACTGTCGACCAACGCCAGATGCGCCTGTCCGCCTTCAAACAACCGGCTGAACAGGCGGCGGAAGTGCACGTCGACGGCTTCGAACGCGGCGCGCAGGCGTTCGCGGCCTTCGCGGTTGAGGTTGCCGATCGAGCCGCGCAGGCGGTGGACCGCTTCGGTCAGTTCGGCCTGTTCGGCGATGCTGGTGCCGTGGCGGGCTTCGGATTCGGCCAATTCGTCGGCGGCGACCAGGTTGACCGGGCCCAGCCGTTCGCGGTCGGCGACCAGTTTGTCATGCTCGGCGCTTTCCTGCGGGGCGGGGCCGACGTGTTCGGCGGCGAAGGCGAACCGTTCGGGCAACAGCGGCGGCGGGCATTGAAAGCGTTCGCCAGAGATTCCGGCCATCTCGGCGCGGCGTGCCTCTTCGTTCTCGGCCCGCGCGGCGGCCCCGGCGCGGCTTTCGCGGGCCGTGGCGAGAGCTTCGTTGGCAGCCGCAAACCCGGCCTCGATCCCGCGCGCTGCCTCGCCGAGTTCGGCCACCTTGATTTCGGCGGCTGCGAGTTCAGCGCCAAGCCGAGCGCGTACCGCGTCCCCCGCCTCGATCTCGCGGATCAGGCTAGGCGGCTTGGCGGCGACAACGTTGCGTTCCTCGGCGATTTCTTCGAACCGGCGGGTCATCGCGGACAGGCGGCTGGCGGCGTCGCCCGCGCGGGCTTGCCAAGATTTGATGTCAGCGCGCTGGGTGCCCAAGCGTTCGCGCGCCACGGCCAGCGCCTGATCGTGCGCGGCAAGCGCGGCGGTGGCACTTTGCAGCCCTTGCCGGGAGGCATCATGGCGGGCCTGCGCCGCGCTCAATTGCGCGCGGCCGGTGGCGGGATCGGGCAGCGCGGCGCGGCGCGCCTCGGCGGCTGTGCGTTCAGCTTCGGCAGCCGCGCGTTGGCCGGCAAGATCGGTCTGGCTGGCGGCGAGTTCGGCGCGGCGCAGCTCGATTCGGGCTTTGGCAGCCTCGGCCTGATCGCAGGCGCGCAGCGCGGCGCGCTCAGCATCGGCGGCCTGCGCGACGGCGCGTTCGGCGGCGATGACGGTCAGTTGCAAGGTCGCGAGTTCAGTGGTGACAGCGGCGGACTTGCCCTCAGCCGTTTCAGCTGCGCTGCGCAGCGCGGGCAGTTCGGCATCGAGCGCGCTCAGCCGGTTTTCGGCCTCAAGTCGGGCTGCTTCGGCTGCACCTTCGCCTTTGGTCACGAACCCGTCCCAGCGGCGGATCCGCCCGGCTTTGGTGACCAGCCATTCGCCCGGGCCAAGCGCGCGGCCATCGTCGGCCTCAGCAACGTGGACCAGCGCAAGCCGGGCCTTGAGCTCGTCCGGGCACTGGGTGACGTGGGCCGCAAGGCTGCCTGCAACCGCTGCTGGCGGGGCCGCCCCGGTCCAGAACCGGCCATCAGCATCGGCCGGAGCCGCTCCCAGCGGTGCCTTGGCATCGCGGCCAAGCACAGCGGCGAGAGCCCGTTCATAGCCCGGCGCGGCGCGCACGGCGTCGAGCGCCGTGGTGCCATGCTTGCCCGATGCTTGCTTCGCCCGCGCATCACGGTCACGGACCAGCGCTGACCATTCGCGTTCCACCCCCGCCAGTTCGGCCTTGGCGGCGGCGAACGTCGATCCAGCGGCGTCGCGTTCGGCTTGCAAATCAGCCTTGCGGCTCTGCTGGCCTTCCAGCTCTCCCCGCGCAGCAGCGAGGGCGGTGGCGGCGTTATCGCGGGCGGCCTCGGCCTGCGCCAATGCGGCCAAGGGATCGCCTTCGCGGGTCAAACTGTCCGCCAACTCCACCTGCCGCCGGGCTTCACCATCGAGCCGGGCCAGTTGCGCGGCAGCGGCCGAGAGTGCGGCATCGGCGACCCGCCATTCGGCCTCAACCCCGGCTTGATCTGCGGTCGCCTTGGCAAGCGCCAGTTCGGCGGCGCGCAGGCCGCGATCGGCATCGTCGAGCGCGGCGGCGACCAGCGGACGGCGCTTGTCATCGGCGGTCAGCGCCGTTTCGCCAGCGGCCAGTTCGCGCTCCAACTTGCCCAGCGCTTCGGCGGCATCGCGGGTCAACCGGTCGGCATCGCCGCGGTCTTCCTCCAGCCGTTGGTGCTGGCGATCAAGGTCTTTGAGCCGGTCTTCAGCGGCTTCGAGTTGGCTGGAAAGCTGCGCCATCCGGTGGCCGTGGGCGCTGCAATCATCGCGCCGGTCGGCCAATTCCTCGCGGGCCTCGGCCAGCGCCTGCGCGGACTGATGCTGGGCATCCTGCGCGGCTTTCATCGCGGTTTGCGCCGCCGCCACGCGGGCCTCGGCCCCGTGCGCCTCCGCCCGCGCGGCTTCGGCAGCGGCAGCGGCATCGCGCCAGCGGGCGAAGACCAGCCGGGCTTCGGCCAGTTTGATCTTGTCGCTCAGCGCCTTGTAACGTTCGGCGGCGCGGGCTTGGCGACGGAGCGAGCCGATCTGTTGATCGAGCTGGCCCATCAGGTCTTCCAGCCGGGCCAGATTGGCCTCGGTCGCGCGCAGTTTCTGCTCGGCATCCTTGCGGCGCACGTGCAGCCCGGCGATCCCGGCGGCTTCCTCCAGCATCATCCGGCGTTCGGCCGGTTTGGCAGCGATTACGGCGGCGATCTTGCCCTGACTGACCAGCGCGGGGGAGTGCGCCCCGGTGGCGGCATCGGCGAAGACCAGATTGACGTCTTTGGCCCGGACATCGCGGCCATTGACGCGGTAAGCGCTGCCCGCGCCGCGCTCGATCCGGCGGACGACTTCGAGTTCGCTGTCGCCGTTATGGGCGTGCAGCACGACCTCGGCAAAATCGCGCGGCGGGCGCGATGCGGTTCCGGCGAAGATCACGTCTTCCATCCCGCCGCTGCGCATCGATTTCGGGCTGCTTTCGCCCATCACCCAGCGGATCGCCTCAAGCAGGTTGGATTTGCCGCAGCCGTTGGGGCCGACCACCCCGGTCAGGCCGGGTTCGATCCGCAGTTCAGCCGGCTCAACAAAGCTTTTGAAGCCAGTCAGTTTGAGCCGGTTGATCTGCATCTGCTGGACCGATTACCCCCCCTTGTCAGCCCGGCTTTAGCGGGCGCCTGCGGCTTTCAGCGCGGTTTCGACACCCGGCCATTCGCCTGCGTCAATCTTGGCGCCGTTGATGAAGATCGCGGGTGTCCCGTTGATCCCGGCTTCGCCGTATTTCTTGGCCTGATCGGCCACCAGGGTCGCCTTGCTCAGATCAGACAAGCAGGCATTGGCCTGATCCTTGGCCACGCCGCGCGCGGCGAAGAAATCAGTGTAGCCGACCACTTGCGAGAATGCCGCCCAGCGCTGTGCCGGGGGCAGGGCCATGGCGGCTTCGGCCTGGGCCAGCCGCGGCTTGTCACCATAAACCGCGTTCATCGCATTGAAATTGGTATAGATCTGTTCGACCAGTGGGAAGAACGCCTCGGTCGGAGCGCAGCGGACCAGCACGGTCAGCGGCACGTCCTGCGGATGGATTGCAAAGCTGCGGAATTCAAAGCTGACCTTGCCGGTCGAGACATAGTTCTTGACCAGCGGCCCGAACCCTTCCTGCGAAAGCTTGGCGCAGTGCGGGCAAGTCAGCGAACCGTATTCGACCAGTTTGATCGGGGCGGCGGGGTTGCCCATCCGCATTCCGCCATCAGGCGTGGCCGCAACCACATCGGCCCAAGCCTTGCCAGCGGGCGGGACCATTGCAGCAACCGGTTCACCCTTGGGGCCTTCGGCAGTGGCGGCATCGGCGGCGGGATCAGCCTTGCAAGCGGCGAGGCCGAGCGCCAGCGGGGCCACGGCAATCGTCAGGAGCAAGCGGGTGGTTTGGGCGGTCATCACGGGTTCAATTCCTTGATCTGCGAGTCGGAAAGGCTAGCTATTTTAGTGCAATTACAGAAGCCGCTGCCCAGGCAGGCCGGGCCTTCTCCACAGCTGAATCAGCGCGCTGCGGGGCCAAGCAAAGGCTTCAGATCGGCCCAGCCATAGACATTCTGCAGCTTGCCGTTGATCATGAAACTGGGCGTGCCCTGAACGCCGATCCGGGTGGCGGCATCCTTGGTCTGGTCAGCCAGCTTGTCGCCCAAAGCCTTGTTGGCCAGACAGCGGTCGAGTTGCGCTGGGGTGTAACCGCGTCCGAGCATCAGCTTGTAAAGGCCCATGTCTTCGGCGACATATTTCATCTTGAGGCCAAAATCTTCGTTCCCCCACCGCTCTGATGCATTCGGGTTGGTCGGTTCTTTCAGCCAGGTCGCTTGCGCGGCCAGAATTGCATGGTGGTTGCCGATGAACTGGCTGTCGGTTCCGCACTGGGCCAGCAGCGTTGCGGCAACGTCGATCCCGTTGCGGAAGAACGGCCGGATCTCGACCGAAATCTTGCCCTGCCGGACCGGGCCGTTGAACAGTGGCAGCTTTGATTCAGCAGCATAGTGCGCGCAATGCCCGCAGGTATAGCTGATGAATTCCACCAGTTGGACCGGGGCTGCCGGATTGCCGATCAGGTAGTTGCCGGTGCCGCTGCGGGACAGCTTGGCATCCCACAGGCCGCTGGCCGCTGCGGGCTTGCCCTTGGGGACGGGCTTGGCGGACAGCGGGGCAATGGCGACGGTGGCGCCAAGAAAGGCCGTGCCGAGGAGTGCGGCGATCAGGGTCTTGTTCATGCTAGTTCAGGCTTTCATCCAACAGGGGCCGCAGGCCGGCCCAATCGTGAGTGTCTTTTAGCAGATTGCCGCTGATCGCAAAACTGGGAGTTTTGGCCACCCCGATGGCTTTTGCGGCGACTGATTGCGCGGTGATTCGCGTTGCCAGCGTCTGATCGGTCAAGCAGCGCTCGACGCTCTGGCGATCATAGCCGCGCGTCGCCATCACGGCATAAAGCCCGAAATCGGCGGCAATCGCGCGGTTGCGGGCGCCTAGATCCGGCCCGGCCCAGCGGCTGCGCTGGACGCTGGAAGCATGGGCCAGCGGCTTGATCCAATTGGGCTGGCTACGCAGCAAGGCGTTGTGGTTCATGAAAAACTTTTCGCGCGGGCCGCATTGGGCCAGCATCGCCGCAGTCAAGTCAACCGGGCTTTCGATGACCGGGCGCAGCTCGATGTTCAGGCGGCCCGATGGCAGATAGGCCAACAGGAGCACACCATCGGACTGCATCTGAAACCGCGCGCAACCGCTGCAGGTATAGCTGATATACTCGGTCAGCCGCACTGCCGCTTTGGGATTGCCGAGCAGATTATAGCCTTCGGGTGAAAGCGACACCGTGCTGCTCCAACCGACAGACTTGGGGGCAGCGGCTACACAAAGCAGCGCAGCGCCCGCCAATACCGCAATCTTGAAGCCGTGCTTCACTTTGCCTTGTCCCCCGCCGGTCCGCCCAGATTGCGGGCGAGCGATTCGAGCACCGTGCGCAGTTCCGGATCGCCGATATCGCGCAGGCTTTCGCCCAGCTCGATCGGGATCGGACGCAGCGACGGCGGTGCTGCGGCGCCCTTATCAGCAGGCGGCGGCTTAACCGCACCTTGCCGAAGCTTGATCCGGGTGACCGCGTTGTAACCAAAGAAGCGATTGACCCGCTCGATGATCTCCGGCTCGACATGGGCGATCAGCGGGGCGTGGGCGGCGATCACGACCAGCTGCAAAATCCCGCCGCTCTTTTCGCCGGGGGGGAAGCGGATCGATTCGGGGGCGCAGACCCGGGCGTGTTTCGCGCCGACAATCTCGGCCCAGCGGGTGACGACGCTTGACTGGATGAAGCCGAATTTGCGGAAGGCGGTACGGCCGATTTCGGGCATCAGTTCGCCAATCGGGCGGACCATACCACCACGCGGCCGCTCATATTGGCGGGGTTTGGCGGCGGGCTTGGCTGGGCGGCGTTCCATTGCGGGCGCAGCAATGCCATAGCCGCCCGATGGACGCCACTGCCAAACACCTGCTGACCTGGTACGATAGCCACGCGCGGAGCCTGCCGTGGCGTAGCCCGCCGGGCGCGCCGCCACCGGACCCGTATCGGGTTTGGCTGTCCGAAGTGATGCTGCAGCAGACCACGGTCGCCGCTGTCGGCCCGTACTTCGCAAAGTTTGTGGAGCGCTGGCCGACGGTTGAGGCGCTGGCCGCCGCCGCTGATGCCGATGTGATGGCGGCTTGGGCGGGGCTGGGATACTATGCCCGCGCCCGCAACCTGCTGGCCTGCGCCCGGGCCGTGGCGGCGCGCGGCGGGGTGTTTCCTGATACTGAGGAAGGCCTGCGCGCGCTGCCGGGGCTGGGTGCCTATACCGCAGCGGCAGTCGCAGCGATTGCGTTCGGGCGGCGCGCGGCGGTGGTCGATGCCAATGTCGAACGGGTCGTCGCGCGGCTCTATGCCATATCCGAACCCTTGCCAAAGGCCCGCACCTTGATCCGCGCGCGGGTTGAGGAACTGACCCCGGCGCAGCGCCCCGGCGATTTCGCGCAGGCGATGATGGATCTAGGGTCTGGCGTATGCACCTCGCGCAGTCCGCGCTGTTTGCTCTGCCCGCTCAACACCGACTGTCAGGGCCGCCGCGCCGATCCCGAAAAGTTTCCGGTCAAGCCGCCCAAAAAGCCCAAACCGACGCGGCAAGGGCAGGCGTTCTGGATTGAGCGCGATGGTGCGGTCTGGCTGGTCACCCGGCCCGCCAAAGGGATGCTGGGGGGAATGCGATCCTTCCCCGATGATGGCTGGGCCGCGCGCGCTGATGGCACCGGAGTGGGTCCGCTGGATGGTCCGTGGCAGAGCCTGGGCACGGTCCGCCACAGCTTCACCCATTTCGATCTCGAATTGCAATTGATGCTTTATTCGGCAAGCGATTGGGCTAGGCTGGCGGGGCAAGCAGGTGAGTGGTGGCCGGTCGATGCGCTGGACAGCGCGGGATTGCCCAGTCTGTTTGCCAAGGCAGCGCAGCTCGTGCTGGCTATGAAGGTTTAGGGAGAAGTCCATGCAAGAATTCGATCTTTCGCGCCGCAGCTTGCTGCGTGCGTCGGCCCTGTTTGGGTCGGGTGCGGCGCTGGCCGCCAGCCCGTTTGGGCGGTCGTTGGCCATGGCAGCAGAAGCCGCCGGGATCGAACTGCAATGGCCCAAGGTAACCGAACTGCTGACCAAGTTCGTTGCCGATGGCAAAGTATCCGGCATGGTCGCCGCACTCGGCTGGGGCACCAAGCCGCCGGGCTATATCGTACGCGGCAAGGAAGGGTTTGCTGATCCGGACGCAGCGGGGGCTAACAGCCTGTTCCGGGCCTATTCGCAGACCAAGCCGGTCACCGGGATGGCGGCGATGATGTTGATTGATGATCGCAAGCTCAAACTGGACCAGCCGGTCGCCGATTTCATTCCTGAATTTGCCAATATGAAAGTGGCACTCGATCCGAAAGTCAGCCTCGAATCGCGTCCGGCCAAGACCCAGATCACGGTCCGTCACCTGCTGACCCACACCGCTGGGCTTGGCTATGCCGGTGTCGGGCGCAACAAGGTCAATGATGAACTGCTGAAGCTGGGCGTCACCCCGGCGATCCTCTCACGCAGTCAGTTTCCAGGTTTTTCGCCGCCGACCAAGACACTGGCGCCCGACGAATTTCTGCGGGTCGCTGCCACCGTGCCGCTGGTCGCTGAACCGGGCACCAAGTGGAGCTATTCGATGGGGCTCGACGTGATGGGACTGGTGATCCAGCGTGCTTCCGGGGCCAAGAGCTTTGCTGCCTTCATGCAGGAACGGATGTTCGGACCGCTGGGCATGGCCAGCAGCTTTTTCCAGGTTCCAGCCAAAGATGTTGGCCGCCTGACCAGCAATTATGCGATGATGGGCAGCAAGCCGGTGATTATCGATCCGGGCAAAAGCTCGATCTATCTCGATCCCCCGGCCTTTGCCTTTGGCGGGTCGGGGTTGGCTTGTTCGCCGGCGGATTATGACCGGTTCCTGATGATGATCGTCAATTCCGGAATGGTCGGCAGCAAGCGGGTGATGGGCGCAGCGGCGGTTCAGCTCGGCTGCACCAACTTGATCCCCGATGGTGCCGATACCAAGGGCACTTTCGTTGAAGGCGCGGGCCACGGCGCGGGCGGCCGGGTTGGGCTGGGGGCTGATGCTGGCACCTTTGGCTGGGCCGGTGCAGCTGGGACGGTCGGCTTTGTCAACACCCGGATCGGCCTGCGCGCCGGGGTCTATGTCCAATATATGCCGTCCGAAGCGCTGCCAATTCAAAAGGACTTTCCGCTGGCGGTGCTGGCCGATCTGGCCGCGATGCAGCCGGGCAAATGAGCATTGGCACGATGACTTTCGCCGGGGCCGGGCTCGACCGGGCGGATCACATCCGCGCCGATTCCGTTGCGCTGGCCGCGCTGATGGATTGGCGCGCCCGGTTGCTCAAGCTGGACGGACTTGATCCGCAAATCACGCCCGATGGCGCGCTGGAATGGGGCAGCTTGGCTGATGCCGACCCGGCCAGCGAACTGGTGTTCCTCGGTCTGCTCGATGGCAAGGGTTGCTTCGCCGAAGTCTCCGCAAAACTGATTGGCTCGGTCGCGCCCGCCAACCCCCGGCTGTGGGCCGCGATGTCGAGCCTGAGCCATGCCGAGCTGGCGATTTACGGCACCGCGCGCAGCCTGGTCGATTGGCACGCCCGCCACCGTTATTGCGCGCGCTGCGGCAACCCCACGGTGCTGGCCAAGGGCGGCTGGCAGCGCAGTTGCACCAACAATGTCTGCACGGCCGAACACTTTCCCCGGGTCGATCCGGTCACGATCATGCTGGTCGAATACGACGGCAACCTGCTGCTCGGCCGCCAGCCGCGCTTTCCGCCGCGGCGTTTTTCGACGCTGGCCGGATTTGTCGAGCCGGGCGAAAGCCTTGAGGAAGCAGTCGCCCGCGAAGTGCTGGAGGAAGCGGGAGTTGCAGTGCGCGACGTCAGCTATGTCGGCAGCCAGCCGTGGCCGTTCCCGTCCAATCTGATGGTCGGCTGCCACGCCCACGCGATCAGCGCCGAACTGACGGTCGATCACACCGAACTGGAAGAAGCCGATTGGTTCACCCGCGCCGAAGTGGCTGCGGCGATGGCGGGCGATGAGGACGGCCGGTTCATCGCGCCGCCGCCGCAAGCAATCGCGCATCACTTGCTGAAATGGTGGCTCGAACAATGACCGAACCCGCAAAACTCACAATCGACATCTATTCGGACGTGATGTGCCCGTGGTGCATCATCGGCTATGCCCAGCTGAAAAAGGGGTTGGCGATGCTGAAGGGCGAGGTTGAGGCCGAGGTGCGCTGGCTGCCGTTCGAACTCAACCCGGATATGCCGCCTGAGGGTGAGGAGAGCGTGGCCCACATCGCGCGCAAATATGGCCGCACGTTGGAACAGGCCGCAGCGGGTCGCCAGCAGATGCAGGCCGCCGGAGAGCGGGCTGGCTACAGCTTTGCCTATTCCGGCGATCAGCCCGAACCGACCAGCAAGTTGTGGAACACTTTTGCGGCGCACAAGCTGCTCAAATGGGCGCTGATTGAGGGCGGTGCGGCGGTGCAGAACCGGCTCAAACTGGCGCTGTTCGACGCGCACTTTCAGCAGCGCCGCAACGTTTCCGATCCTGACGTACTGGTCGATGTGGCGGTGTCAGTCGGCCTCGATCCAGCTGGTGCCCGCGTCGCGCTGGATGACCCGGCATTGGGCCAGATCGTCCGCAGCGAACAGGCGCAGGCCTTTGACATGAACATTTCCGGGGTTCCGGCGATGATCGTGCAAGGCAAGTTCATGATCCCCGGTGCGCAAGAGCCAGAGGTATACGCGCAGGCGCTTAGGCGGGTGGTGGCGAAGGGAATTTAGCCATCTTTCCCTCTCCCCGGCGGGGAGAGGATACGTAGGCTCGAGAGCGGAGCGAACTAGCCGCAGTTGGAGTGGGGGTACTGGTTTGGCCGGTCAGCGCCGAACCCCCACACCCAGCTTCGCTAGCCCCAAGCAGGGCAAGCTGCGCTACCTCTCCCCACTGGGGAGAGGAGTATCAAAATCCGCGAACAGACCCTCGGTCAGCCAGATCGCCAGCCATTCGCCCAGTTGCGCGGCATCGCCGTCGGCTTGTTCCAAGGCTGCACCGACCGCGCCAAGACTGGCTCCACCGGCCAACAGCGCCAGTGCGGCATATTCTGCCGGATCGAGCAGGCGAAAGCGCGGGCGCAGGGCTTGGCGCCAGATGATCAGTTGCTGTGCTGCGCGCGTTGGTTGGGCGGGCGGAGCGGTTTCATCGGGTGCAAGACCGTGCCACAGCGCAGCCAGATCATGATCGACGGCGCGGGTGGCAAATCCAGCCGCCATGGTGAAGTGCACGGCATTCCAACCGTCCTCATCCAACCCCGCCGCTGCTAGCCGCACGGCGTCCAGCTCCGGCAAATCCGGCGCGGCAAAGGCCTGCTGCATTTGCCATTCGAGCCAGGCCAGCTGAGCCACTTCGCCGTCCCCAGCAAACAGCTGCGCCAGCACGTCGGGGAACTGCGCGCCAAATGCGTCGAGTGTCCAGCTGCTGGGCGGCACGGTCAGGATGTAATGCGCAGCAGCGGCTTCGAAGGCTTCGTCGCCGACCCAGCGCTTGGTCCGCTCATACCCGCTTTCCAGCGCACCGATCAGCCGGGCGCGATAGGCGTTGCGGTAAATGCCCATGCCAAGCGAGCTGGGCGGGGCATCATCATCGGCGGCGATTTCGGCGAGGAACTGTGTCTGGTCGGCCAGCAGGGTCATGCTGCTGCACCGCTCAGCGCCAATGTCCGCGCCGACCCGAGTTCGGCCAGCAGGTCAGCCAGCGGCGGAATATCATCATCGCGTTCGATCATGGTGGCGCAGGGGCCAAACCGTTCGACCGCGCGAATATAGAGCGCCCAAACCGCATCGCAAACCGGGGCATCGTGGGTGTCGATCAGCATCCCCTCTGGCCCCTGACTGTGTCCGGCAAGGTGGATCTGGCGAACCCGGTCCTGCGGGATACCGGCCAGAAATTCGAGCGGATCGAACCCGTGGTTGACGCTGGAGACATAGATGTTGTTGACGTCGAGGAGCAGATAGCAGCCGGTCCGGCGGGTCAGTTCGGCCAGGAACTCCCACTCGCTTAATGTGCTATGGGCAAACCCGACATAGCTCGATGGATTTTCGACCAGCATGGGCCGTTCGAGCACGTCCTGCGCGAAATTGAGATTGGCCGCGAACCGCGCCAGCGCTTCTTCGGTATAGGGCAGCGGCAGCAGATCGTGCGAATTGTGGCTGCTGGTGCCGGTCCAGCACAAGTGGTCCGAAACCCACAGCGGGTCGATCCGGCTGGCGAGCGTTTTGAGCTCGGCCAGATAGTCGCGGTTCAGGCCGTGGGCTGATCCGAGCGACATCGAAACGCCATGCAGGATCACCGGATAGCGTTCGCGCACCGCCTCCAGCGTGACCAGCGGCCGCCCACCGCAGGCCATGAAGTTTTCCGAGATGACCTCAACGAAATCGACCGGTTGACGCTCATTCAGGAACGCTGCGTGGTGTTCCTTGCGCAGGCCCAGGCCAAAGCCGGTGAAGCGGGGGATGGTCATAGTTGGTATCCGCAACAAAAGGAGTGGGCCCGGCCGGGGGGCTAGAGGGAGTGGCCGGGCCCAAGGCTAAACCCGTTAAGGCTTAGCCGATATCGCCGATGGTGCCGCCCTTGGTCAGGCACATTCCAGCTTTCATCGCTTTGAAGCCGTGGCCCTTGCAGGCGTTCATGCCCTTGCAGTCATGT
>JANMHL010000057.1:0-17493 GCA_031375125.1 Novosphingobium sp.
ATGGCCGCCAAGGTCGATGCCCAGAACGCGGGCGATGCGGCCTATCAGCCGCTGACCGGCAACGAAGATGCACCTGCGTTCCGCGCCGCGCTTGATCTGGTGTTCAAGGGCACCGAACAGCCCAGCGGCTATACCGAACCGCTGCTGCATGCCTGGCGGCGGGTGACGAAGGGATAGCTAGAATGTCGCTGAATATGTGATATGATTAATGTGACACGATCATTGGGAGCGAAGCAATGACAGGTTTCGCAGGGTCAATTCTTCTTCAAGAAGCGCAACGTCAGGTTCCTGTCGCGCCAGAGACCCCGCAGGTCTCGAAATCCGGTCCTACTGAGAAAGATCGCCCACCTGAACCGCCGAGGTTTAGCTGGGCGAAGGCAATTATTGGGATCGTATCAGTTGGATTTCTGGCAGTTGGCGGAACGCTTGCTTTCGGATTCAACCCGACCACATTGCTCCAACAGGTATTCACGGCGACCATGATGGGAGCTGGAATCGGAGGACTGATATCAGTTCTAGGAGCTGATGCTGAATTTACCGCTGGAGATGGAATAAAGGTCTGGGGCCAAGGTGCGGTGCTACTGATCGCAATGGCAATGTTTTTCCGAGTGCTTGGCCTAATGCCTGAAGCAACCGATCGCTCCAGCAATTCTGTTGGGATTTCAACATTGGAGACGCGGTTCGCATAAAGGAACCACATCGGTTTCGGTCGAACGGGTAAAAGCAGTTGTTGTAAGTTCTACACCCAACCCCTCGCGCGCTCCTCATGCTTTCAGCGCTTCGGCCGCTCCATCAGGTCCAGCCGCCGCGCGGTGACCAGCGTCTGCCAGATGAACAGCAGGTTGAGCAGCGCCGCCGCCGCGCCGACGAAGAAATCGAAGCCCGAAAGCTTGCCGATGCGGCCGGCATCGGGGCCGAGCACCATCATCGCCAGGGTCAGCGCGATCAGCACGAAACGCAGCTCGGTCGGGCCGAAATTGAAGTAGGACAGCTTGAATTCGCCCAGCACCCGCGCGCCCAGATAGGCGTGGATCGACAGCAACAGATAGCCGATCGTGGCAAAGGCCGCGGCATCCATGCGGACATAGGGTGAAAGCCCCATCCCGGCCATGATCAGCAGGATCACCAGCCCATCGACGCTGTGATCGATGAAGTAACCATATTTGGGCCGCTCGATCTTGCGCCAGCGGGCCAGGCTGCCATCGAGCGAATCCCCGAACCACTGCATCGCATAGCCCAGAATGCACCACCACATGGTGTGCAGCGACCAGCCGGACAGCGCATAGCCAAAGAACACGACCAAGGCGCCGAGCACGCCAAAACCGGTCAACTTGTCAGGCGTGACCCACAGCGGCAGACGCGCGCAAATCCAGTTGAGCAAGCGGCGTTCGGCCTTGGCCAGCACGTTCTGCTGGATACGATCAAGCGGCTGGAGGGGCTCGGAATTGTCGTCAGTCATGGCTGGCTTTACTCCCGGCCTTCGATCAGAGGCAAGGCCGGGATGCTAAGCAATTGTGCTACAGCAATAAATTCAGCGACGGTGAGCGTTTCTGCGCGGCGTTGGGGGTCGATCCCGAGCGAATCCAGCGCGGCCAGCGTGCCAGGAAGGCCCTTGACGCTTTGACGCAGCATTTTGCGGCGCTGGCCGAACGCGGCCTCGGTCAGCCGTTCAAGCTTGCGGGCGCTTACCCCGGCGGGCATCGCAGCCGGGGTGACGTGGATCACCGCGCTCATCACCTTGGGCGGCGGGGTGAAGGCGCTGCGGTGGACTTTCATTGCGATCTTGGCGGACGCGCGCCACTGCGCCAGCACCGCGAGGCGGCCATAGGCGTCGCTGCCCGCCGCGGCGATGATCCGGTTGGCCACTTCGAGCTGGAACATCAGCGTCAGGCTGGCCCATTGCGGCGGCCAGGCCTCACCCCCCAGCCAGCCGACGAACAGCGCCGTGCCGACGTTGTAGGGCAGGTTGGAAACGATGTGGTAGGGGCCTTCGATCCCGTGTGCGACCTTGGTCGCATCGCCCTCGATCACGCGCAACTGGCCGGGAAAGGCCTCCCCCAGTTCAGCCAAGGCGGGCAGGCAGCGCTTGTCCATCTCGATTGCGGTAACCTGCGCCCCGGCGTGCAGCAGCGCGCGGGTCAGGCCGCCCGGGCCGGGGCCGACTTCGAGCACCTGCGCACCCTTCAAGGGCCCCGGAATCGCCGCGATCCGGCCCAGCAGTTGCTCATCGAACAGGAAGTTCTGGCCCAGTGCCTTGCTGGCTTGCAGCCCGTGGCGGGCGATCACTTCGCGCAAAGGGGGCAGCTCAGTCCTCATAAAGGCCCGCCCGGCGCAGCGCGCACAGGCCCGCCATGCGGATGGCGGCAATGGTCGCGCCGGGATCGGCCGTGTTCTGCCCGGCAATCCCGAAAGCGGTGCCGTGATCGGGGCTGGTGCGCACCACCGGCAGCCCCAGCGTGACGTTGACGCCCGAATCGAAATCAAGCGCTTTGAGCGGGATCAGCGCCTGATCGTGGTACATGCACAGTGCCACGTCGAAACTTTGGCGCGCATGCGCGGTGAACAGGCCGTCGGCCGGATGGGGGCCGGTAATGGCGATCCCTTCGGCGGCCAGCGCGGCAATCACCGGGGCGAGCACATCGATGTCCTCGCGGCCCATCCGCCCGCCTTCGCCAGCGTGGGGATTGAGCGCAGCGACCGCGATGCGCGGCTTGGCGATCCCGAAATCGCGGTACAGCGCCATGGCGACGATCCGCGCCTTGCGCTCGATCAGCGCAGGGGTAATCAGGCCGGGCACGTCCTTCAGTGCGACGTGGACGGTCAGCGGGACCGTGCGCAGTTGCGGCCCCGCCAGCATCATCACGGCATCGCCCGGCGCATAGGAACAGGCGGCGGCGACAAATTCGGTCTGTCCGGGATGGTCGAAGCCCACTTCGGCCAGTCGCGCCTTGGCGATCGGCGCGGTGATCAGGGCAGAGGCTTCGCCTGCGCGAACCAGTTCGGTCGCCTCTGTCAGCGAGGCCAGCGCCAGTCCGGCGCCCGCGCGATCGGGCAGACCGGCGGCATAATCACCATCGGCCCCGGCTAGCACCGGCAACGCATGGTCAAACAGGTCGAGCGCTTCGGCGGGGTGAAATATCTCGGTAACGGGCAGATAAAGGCCGCGTGTTTGCGCCGCGGCGCGCAAAATCTCTGCACCGCCGGCGACGAAGAAGGGCAGCAGCTCTTCCGCTTCGCGCCGGGCCCAGGCTGCCGCGATCAGTTCAGGACCGACCCCGGCAGGATCGCCCAGCGATACTGCTAGGGGCGGGAAATCCATTGCCGAAATCAGTTGCCGTAATCGATCACCGCATCGCGGCGCAGATCGCGCAAGTAGGCCTGCGAGCGGCGATTGATGCGCTCGTCGAGGATCTGGCCTTCGACGTCCTCAAAGGTCGGATCGCCGGCCATTTTCGGATCGTCACGCCCGCACAGCATTAGCACGCTGACTCCATCGGTCAGCGAGCCGAACGGCGGTGTCGCCTGACCGACATTGAGCCCAAGCACCATCGCCGCGAGCGGCCCGGGCAGGTCGCGCGCCTTGACCTGATCGTTGGTGATTACTTCGGCGCCGATCTGCTGGGCGATGGCATCGGCTGCAGCGCAGCCCTTGGCACCGCCAATTGCCGCCGCAAAACTTTGCGCCTGGGTGTTGGCTGCCGCCTCGCTGGTGCCGGCCGGGAACTTCAGCGCGATCTGCTTGAGACTGAGCACCGCATCGCGCGGATCGGCGGTCAGCACCTTGCGCTTGTCGATCAGCAGAATGATCGAAAAGCCGCCGCGCACTTCGATCGGGCCGACCATCTGGCCGGTTTCAAGACCGGCCACGGCTTCCTGCAGTTCGGGCGGCAGCATGCCCAGCCGGACCCAGCCGAGATCGCCGCCAACCGGCGCGGTCGAGGCTTCGGAGAACTGGCGCGCATAGGCGACGAAATTGCCGCCGCCCTTGATCTGTGTGACGATTTTCTGAGCGTTCTGCGCCACGGCATCGCGGTTTTCGCTGTTCGAATAGAGGAAGATTTCGCCGACGCGATATTCGTCGGTACCCTTGGCCTGTTCCATCCGGGTGATGGCTTCACGCACTTCATCGTCCGACACGTTGACGAACGGCGTGACGTTGCGGCGCAGCAGGCGTTGCCACGAAAGTTCGCCGCGGATCTGGCGCTTGAGCGAATTGGGCGAAGAACCGATCTTGACGAGATAGGCGTCCATCGCCTTGGGATCCTGGCCGAAATTCTGGCGGGCGATGCGGTTGTAGGTCTCGTCAACCTCGGCGTCGGACACGTCCATGTCCTGTGCCTTGGCTTCCTGGATCTGCAGCGTTTCATCCATCAGGTTGCGCAGCACCTGCAGGCGCAGCCGCTCCATTTCATCGGGCGCAACCTTGCCACCGTTGGCCGCGACCACCAGCGCCACGCGCTGATCGACATCGGTGCCGGTGATCACTTCACCGTTGATGATGACCATCGCGGTGCGGCGATTGGGATCCTGCTTGCCAAAGATATGCGGGTTTTCGGGCAGCGAAAGACTGCCCTGGCTGCCGGCGCCGGGTTCGTCCTGCGCGGTGGCCGCACCCGACAGGGCGATAGCCACCGCGGTCAGCGGGACGAGGATCAGGCGGTGCGAAAAGCGGCGGAACAAACGTGAAGTCACCGTGATACGATTCCCGAATAACGCGCCGGATAGACTGGCGCCAGAACTGCCGTGGCTGTTGCCGGGTGGCGGCTTAACCTTGGCTGAGCAGCGCGGATAGCGCTTTTGCGGCACACTGCCAACGGCCAAGCGCCCTTGCGGCCAAGTGCCCTGTTCAAAAGCCCAGATTGCGGAAGGCGATGTGGATCTGGAAGATGTTGCCCTGCCGCGCATCACCCGTGGTCACATAGTCGCGCCGCCAGGTTACGTCGAATTCAAGGCAATCGTCCTGATAGGCCACACCCAGCCGGGTGCGGATCGGCTGGAAGCCATCAACCCCCACCAAGGTCGGATCATCGCTGATCCCGGTCAGATCGAACACCCCCGAACCGAAGAACGACCAGTTGCCGGCAAAGGCGACGCGGCCCGCCACGCGCAGTTCCTCGCGGTCTTTCAGATCCTCGATCCCGCCGCCGACATCGCGATTTAGGCGCAGGTAGCCGACTTCAAGGTAGGTTGACTGGCTGCCGATCGCGGCGTCGAACTCGTTGCGCCGGATCGCGAAATTGTCCTTGTCGAGCCGGAAGCGGTGGGTGAACTGGATGAAATTCTGATAGCGGATCTCGGTCCGCCCGACCACGTCCGAGGTCCGCTCGGAAAGGCCGGTGCCGTCGGGCAGCAGCGTGGGCAGAACGGTCAGCCGATAAGACTGGCCGATCGTGCTGTGAACGCGCCAGCCGGGCCGTTCGAACTGCCAGTCGATCCCGTAAGTGAACCGCACACCGTCCTCAACCCGGTCGTATCCGGGGAACCGGTTGAGCGCGAACAGGTTCGAATCTTCCAGATCGATCGCGCGGGCATCTTCGTTGGGCACGGCCAGATTGCGCAGTGTCGGGCTGGCGACCACCTGAAAGCGCGGGGTAAGCACTTGCGTGCCGCCCCACAGCGAACCGACCAGCGGATATTTGGCATCAAAGGCAATCGTGGCGACGCCGCGGCTTTGCCAGCCGGGATTGCCGCGATAGCTGGCGGTACTGGTCAGCGCGTTTTCATCCGAATGATAAATGTCGCCGCGCACCAGACTGGTAACGCTGAGTTCCACGCCGAACGGGGTCAGCCGGCGCAGATCCCACTGCGCGCTGGCGAAACCGCGCTGGGTATCCTGGCCGGTGCTGCGGGTGACCGCCATGGTATTGACCTGCAGCTGAACCCGCCCGCCCAGCAGCGGATCATCAAGCCGGCGGCGGTAATCGAGCACCGGGATCGCAAACGGCACCTGGCCTTGCACATCGTTGACCCGCAGCGTCTGCGTGGCCCAGCCCGACACCGAGAAATACGAATTGTTGTCGATCCGCTCCAGCTCGGCAGTTGAGCGCAAGCGATCATCGCGGCTGATATCATAGCGGCGCAGGAAGGTGCGGTCAGAGGTGAGCCGGGCCGAGAAGGTCAGCCCCCAGTTGGGGGTGAACTGGAACTTGCCGTTGCCATAGAAGTAGCCGCGGAAATCCTTCTGGCTGGATGCCGGAACCCCGCCGATCGGGATGCGCGATGACCGCGTGGCATAGCCGGTCACCTGGAACGCGCCGGTCCCGGTAAGCTGCTTGTAATGCGCCGAAATCATCGGCAGCGCCTTGGAAAAGACATAGCCGGTAACCGAGAGGTCGCGGTTGGGGCCGATCCGCTGGTACCAGGTTTCCGAAAGCTGCACCCCATTCGAGGCCGAAAGCTGAACGTCAGGGATCAGCAGGCCCGAAATCGGACGCCCATCGGTCGCCAGTGTGATCGGCGGCAGCGGCAGCAGGGCAATGCCGAACAGTTCAATCCGCGAGCCATAGAACCGCACGGTCTTGGCTTCGGGATCGTAAACCACCCGCTTGGCAGTGATTCGCCAGCTGGGCTGGCGCGGACAACCGGTGCTATCTTCCACCGCGCAGGCGGTATAGGCGGCCTGGCTCAGCTCGATCTTGCCGTCTGCGCCGCGCTGGCCCTGCCGCGCGGCCAGGCGCCCGCCTTCGCGCAGCACAATCAGCAGGTCCTGCATCGCCCCGGCCTTGAATTCGTCTGACAATTCAAGACGTTCGGTGAACAGTTGGTTGCCTTCGGTATCGACAAACCGGACGTTGCCTTCGGCCACGATCAGCCCGCTGGTGCGGTCCCAGGTTACCGCATCGGCGCGGACCGACTGGCCTTTCTGGCGCAGCACGACATTGCCGAACACTTTGAGTTCCTGCGTCTTGTCGTTGTAAGTCGCCCCGTCCGCCTCGAACGAAACCTGTTCGCCGGGCGCAGGCAGGCTGGGTTCGGGCAAGGTCGAGGTCTGTTCGGCCTCAGCGCTGGGCTGCGGGACCTGGTCTTCGAAACTGGGCGGTGACTGCGTTTGATCCTGCGCCATTGCCGGGCTGGCGATCAGGGCAAGGAGCAACGCTGCTCCGGCAATCTGCTGGCGGTTCGGATGCAGAAAATGAAGCGGCGCAAAGTGCCGTGCCGGGGGGAGCATGGCTTGCCTATCGCACTGCTCACGCCTAACTGCAATCCATCTGAAGGCTGCCCACGAACGGTTTGGCGCAGCCTGACTTCTTCGCTTTGGGAGCAGCCATGAAAATCGAATTCGTCGCCACTGTGGAAAGCCCGGTGGCACACCTGGTCAACCAGGATACCTTGCCCGCCAGCCTAGAACCGGCTTTGGCCGAAGGCGCCAGGGCCAGCCGCTTTAGCGGAAAAGCCGGGCAGCTCCATGAGGGCTTCATCAGCCGCGATGGCAAGGTGGTGCGCGTGGCACTGGCCGGCTCCGGCGAGAAGGGCGCAAAAGACCGCAGCGCGGCGCTGGAACGCGCCGGTGCGGCGATCACTGCAAAATACATCGCCTCGGGCGAAGTTGCGGTGACGATCGACTTTGCCGATGCAGGCCTGTCAGCAACCGAAGCCGCTGCGGTGATCCTGGGGGCACGGCTGCGAGGCTGGCGCCACGATGTCTACCGCACCAAGCTGCCGGCCGATCAGCAGGCCACGCTCAAGGCGATCCGCGTGGTCGGCGCGCCCGATGGCACCGAAGCCGCCTGGAAGGTTGAAGATGCATTGGCCGACGGGGTCGAACTGACCCGCGAACTGGTCACCGAACCGGCCAACATCATCTATCCCGAAAGCTTTGTGGAACGCGTTGGCCAGCGGCTGGACGGCACTGGCATAAAAATACGCGTGCTCGATGAAACCGAGATGACGGCGCTCGGCATGGGCGCGCTGCTGGGCGTGGCGCAGGGTTCGGTCCGCAAGCCGCGCATCCTGGTGATGGAATGGAACGGCGGCCCGGCGGGCGAAAAGCCCGAGGCCTACGTCGGCTAGGGCGTGACCTTCGATACCGGGGTGATCTCGCTCAAACCGCCGGCCGGCATGGAAGACATGAAGTGGGACATGGGCGGCGCGGGCGCAGTGGCAGGGGCCATGCTGGCGCTTGCACGGCGCAAGGCCAAGGCCAACGTCGTCGGGGTCTGCGGACTGGTTGAAAACATGCCCGATGGCAATGCCCAGCGCCCCGGCTATGTCGTCACCACCATGTCGGGCCAGACGGTCGAAGTGATCAACACCGACGCCGAAGGGCGGCTGGTGCTGTGCGATTGCGTCACCTGGGTGCAGAAGGAATATTCGCCCAGAGCAATCGTCGATCTGGCCACGCTGAC
Source organism: Novosphingobium sp. (assembly GCA_031375125.1). Lineage (GTDB taxonomy): Bacteria > Pseudomonadota > Alphaproteobacteria > Sphingomonadales > Sphingomonadaceae > Novosphingobium. Next base: position 8,346 of record JANMHL010000057.1, read on the forward strand.
CGGCGCGATCCTGATCTCGCTCGGCCACGAACAGGCCGGGATTTTCTCGAACGATGAAGGGCTGGCCGGAAAGCTCATCGCGGCGGGCAATGTATCGGGCGACAAGCTATGGCGGATGCCGCTGGGCCCGGCATACGACAAGCTGATCGACAGTCCGATTGCCGACATGAAGAACGTCGGCCCGCGCGAAGGCGGCTCGATCACGGCGGCGCAGTTCATCCAGCGCTACGTCGACAAGGGCACGCCCTGGGCGCATCTCGATATTGCCGGCATGGCCTGGGCCAGCAAGCCCGGCCAGACCTGGGACAAGGGCGCAACCGGATACGGTGTGCGGCTGCTTGACCGCTATGTGAGGGACAACCTTGAGGGTTGATTTCTACCAGCTCAGCCATTCCCCGGTAGAGATCGCCTTGCCGCAGCTGGCGGCCAAGATGATCGATGCCGGGGCCCGAGTGCTGGTGATTGCGGGCGATGAGTTGCTGCAAGGGCGGATCAGTGCCGCGCTGTGGGGGGTGAAAGACCAGTTTCTGGCCCATGGTTTATACGGCGGCGAACACGATGCGCGTCAGCCGATTTTGATCGGCAATCGCCTCGATGCTGCAAATGGCGCGACCTATCTGGCGCTTGCTGACGGTCAATGGGTTGACGGCGCTGAAACATTAGAACGCGTGTTTTTGCTGTTCGACGGCTCAACCATCGACGATGCCCGCGCCACGTGGCGCAAGCTGGGCGAGATCGACGGGCTTGAACGCAATTACTGGCGCCAGCTTTCTCCCACAAGCTGGGAAAAGGCTGCCTGACCTGGGCGTCTTGCAGTGCACCATAATCCCCGCTAGGGGCGCGCCAACCTCTTCCATACCCCAACTTTGTCCAAGGAACCTGACATGGCGGTTACCCGCACCTTCTCGATCATCAAGCCCGATGCCACCCGCCGCAACCTGACCGGCGCGGTCACCAAGATGCTGGAAGAAGCCGGGCTGCGGGTCGTTGCCTCGAAGCGCATTCACATGACCCGCGCGCAGGCTGAAGGCTTCTATGCGGTTCACGCCGAGCGTCCGTTTTTTGGCGAGCTGGTCGATTTCATGATCAGCGGCCCGGTCGTGGTTCAGGTGCTTGAAGGCGAAGGGGCGATGCAGCGCAACCGCGACATCATGGGTGCAACCAACCCGGCCAATGCCGAACCCGGCACGATCCGCAAGGAACTGGCCGAATCGATCGAAGCCAATTCGGTCCACGGTTCGGATTCGGATGAAAACGCCGCGATCGAAATCGCCTATTTCTTCACGCCCGAAGAAATCGTCGGTTAGGCCGCGTAACAGTTTGCAAAAGGGCCGTCGGAGCAATCCGGCGGCTCTTTTCGTTTGGGCGGCTTGCGCCTAGAGTGGCGGCAAAGGAGTTCGGGCATGAAAGGCATGGGCGGCGAGGACTGCCCGTTCAGTTTCAATTTCGATCCGGCCACATTCAAGGTCGGCGATACAGTCAGCTACCGGGTCAGCACGATGGAAGACTGGCCGTTTGTGGGCACGCTGCTTGAAGTGCATCAGGATCACGTGGTGATTTCGCCGGGCCCCGCAGAACCCGATGCCCGCTATGTGGCAACGCGCGAAGAGCGCCCGCTGGTTGACGGCAGCGAGATCTGAAAGTCAGGGCAGCGTTGCGGCGGCCATCTTGATCTTGGTGGTCTCGAAGCTGTTGCCGACCGAGGCACCAAGCCCCTGCACGCCAACGACCAGGCCAACCACCATCAGGCTGCAGATCAAGCCATATTCCACCGCCGAAGTGCCGGTCTGGTCGGCCAAGAGCTTGCGCATGAATGCCATTTTCGGTCTCCTCACCCCAATCATCGGTAATTCGGGATAGACGGAAATGGCTTAGGCGGACTTGCCGGATCTGGTTAATGGATCGGAAGAGCGGCAGCAGATTGGCTGCAGACATGCCCGGTCACTGTCACAAAAAGCGAGCGGATCCCGGTTCGCCGCCGGCTCGAACGCCATTCAAAGCAAATTGACTCTTTGTTCGGACAGGTTGATGCTCTTCCAGCCAGATCGCCGCGCCGTAACCGGCGTGCGGAGTGGACGGGTCGCGTAAAGGCAAGGGCTGTCACCCAATTCAGCCGGGGCTGACACTGGTGACGGCGGATTGCAACGCGGGGAGAATCACGATGCGCGCCATCTACCTAATGGTCGCCTTGGCCTGTTATACGGCTTTCTTTGTGTCATTCGTCTACTTGGTCGGCTTCCTGGCCGGGCTCGACGCTTTGCCAAGCCATGTCGATAAGGGCATGGTCGCGGATACCGGAACGGCGGTGCTCTGGGACCTTGGCCTCATTTCGATATTCGGGATTCAGCACAGCGTCATGGCGCGCAAGGGCTTCAAAACCGCCTGGACCCAGTTCGTTCCGCAGCCGATCGAACGCAGTCTCTATTGCCTCGCTGCGGCCCTCGTTCTGGGCCTGCTTTATTGCTTCTGGCATCCGATTCCGGCCGCGATCTGGGAAGTCAGCAATCCGGCGCTGCGGACCCTGATCTGGGCCATGTTCCTTGGCGGCTTTGGTATTGTGTTCATCAGCACATGGCTGCTCAATCATTTCGAACTGTTTGGCCTGGCTCAGGTGTGGCACAACTGGCGTGGTACGCCCGCCGCCGCGCCGCAACTGCAAACCCCCTTGTTTTACAAGCTGGTGCGCCACCCGATCTACTTCGGCTTTCTGATCGCGTTTTGGGCCACGCCGTCGATGACCGCCGGCCACTTGCTGCTTACCGTGGGGATGACGATCTATCTGTTTATCGGAATCCACTATGAAGAACGCGATCTGATGGACACCTTCGGGAAGGAATACGCTGACTACCGGCAAAAGGTCGGCAAGCTCATCCCGGGTATCGGCAAAAGCTAGAACGCGTCTGCGGCATCGATCAGGCTGGTCAGCTTGCGTGGCGCGACACTGCGCCACGAGCGGGCCAGCCAGCTGCCAACCGCATCCCAATCGGTATCGCCCAGATCCAGCCGCAGCCCGATCCAGCCATCGCCGAAATAGGCCGGACGGTAATAGCGCGCCGGATCGTTCTCGATCAGCTGGGCCTGTTCGTCCGGCCCGCTTACTTTGACCAGCAGTGCCACTTTGCCATCGCCGTGATGATCGTTCGAGACATAGGCGAACTTCTTGCCCTTGATGATCCCGAAGCAGGGCATCCCGTGGCTCAGCACTTCGTCGGCCTCAGGCAGGGCTAGCGCGCGGGAGCGGACTTCTCCGATCAGATGCTCGGGCGACGTAGCGCGCGAAACAAGCGCGGCGAGGCAGCGCGAATAGAGCTGATGTTCAGCAATCAGCACGCGCGCGGCCAGCGTTTCGGCGGTGTCACCGCGCTGGATCGCCACCGCGGTCTGGCCCAGCACCGGTCCGTCATCGAGCTGCGCAGTAACCAGGTGAACCGTGCAGCCGCCGTGGCCGTCGCCCGCCTCCAGCGCGCGTTCGTGGGTGTGCAACCCGGTGTATTTGGGCAGCAGCGAAGGGTGCACGTTGACCATCCGGCCGTCCCACCCGGCGACGAATTCCGGCGTGAGGATCCGCATGTACCCAGCCAGCGCGACATAGCGCGCACCGCTTTGCCGGATCGCCGCATCCAGCGCCGTCTCGTGATCGCGCCGGTCCATGCCCTTGTGCGGCAGCGCGAAAGTCGCGACGCCTTCCGCTGCGGCGAGTTTCAGCCCGCTGGCAGCGGGATTGTTGCTGGCCACCAGCACGATCTCGTAAGGACAGTCCGCCGCGCGACTGGCATAAAGCAGCGCCGCCATATTGGTGCCGCTGCCCGAAATGAGCACGGCTACCTTGGCGCGATTAGCCAAGGTGCACGGCTTCCCAGCCATCGCGCGATGACCAGACATCGGCGGCGCCTTGGACGGTGCAGCCGCGCTGGCCCGGCTCGATTGCGCCGATCACGTGGACAGTTTCTCCCGCCGCTGCCAGATCAGCGATCACTCCCGCCACATCGTCTGCCGCAACCGCCAGCACCATGCCGATGCCGCAGTTAAAAGTCCGGGCCATTTCGGCGGGCTCGATATGCCCTTGCGCCTGCAGGAACGCCATCAGCCGCGGCTGTTCCCATGCGCCTGCGTCGATTCGGGCATGGAGGCCAGCGGGCAAGACCCGCGGGACATTTTCGAGCAGCCCGCCGCCGGTGATATGGGCGAGGGCATGGATACGTCCGCTGCGGATGACCGGCAGCAGGCTTTTCACATAAATTCGGGTTGGTTCGATCAGATGGTCGATCAGCAGCCGGTCGGCATCGAACAGCGCCGGGCGGTCCATCCGCCAGCCCATGTCCTCTGCCAGCCGCCGGACCAACGAATAGCCGTTGGAATGCACGCCCGAAGAAGCCAGCCCCAGCAGCACGTCACCCGCCGCCACTGCGCTGCCGGTCAATTGCTCGCCGCGCTCCACTGCGCCGACGCAAAATCCCGCCAGGTCATAGTCGCCCGCCGCATACATCCCCGGCATTTCCGCCGTCTCGCCGCCGATCAGCGCGCAGCCGGACATTTTGCAGCCTTCGGCAATTCCGGCGACAACCCGTTCGGCAATCCCGCTTTCCAGTTTTCCGGTGGCGAAATAGTCAAGGAACAGCAGCGGTTCGGCACCTTGAACGATCAGATCGTTGACGCACATCGCGACCAGATCGATCCCGATTGCATCGTGACGGTCATGGTCGATTGCCAATTTGACTTTGGTGCCGACCCCATCGTTGGCCGCGACCAGCAGCGGATCGACATAGCCCGCCGCCTTCAGGTCAAAAAAGCCGCCAAAGCCGCCCAATTCCGGGTCTGCCCCGGGCCGCGCGGTTGATCGTGCCAGCGGCGCAATCGCTTTGACCAAGGCGTTACCGGCCGCGATCGAGACGCCGGCCTGTTCGTACGAATAGCTTTTTGGGGGCGGATTATTGGTCATCGCATGCCGCCTAACCTTTTCCCGCTTGGATTTCCACGGATGATTGGGCAAAAGGCCCTCGGTTTTCCCCGATGACAGTCGCACCCCAAATTTCCTCCCTGCGCAATTGGCGCCCCGGCCCTGCCGCCACCCTGCTGCTGGGGCTGGCGTTTGCCGTGGCTGCTGCGCTGTTTGCGATCGGTCCAGCGCGGTTGTTGGCGCAGATCGAGGGGGATCGCGGGATCGTTCCGGTCGCCAGCACGTCCGACATCGAAGTGACTGCAGTTGAGGTCAACACAACCGGCAGCACCGCCGAGGAAGCCCGGCTGAACGGCTGGCAAGAGGCGGCGCGCAAGGCCTGGGCCAAGGCCGGCGGGCCTTCGATGAGCGATGGTCAGATTCAGGGCATGGTTTCCGCCGTGGTGATCGAACGCGAACAGATCGGCCCACGGCGCTATGTCGCAACGCTCAGCGTGGTGTTTGACCGGGCGCGGGCCGGGCAGTTCATTGGCGGAACCAACGGAGGGCGCGCGCATTCATCACCCTTGCTGGTGATCCCGGTGCTGCATTCGGGCGGAACATCGCAGGTGTTCGAAGTGAAAGGCCAGTGGCAACAGGCCTGGGCTGAATTTCGCGCTGGATCCAGCCCGATCGACTATGTTCGGCCATCGGGCGGCGGCGGCGATTCGCTGTTGCTTACGGCGGGCCAGCCCAGTCGGCGCAGCCGGGCCTGGTGGCGCAATGTTCTCGATCAGTTTGGCGCGGCTGATGTGATCATGCCCGAAGCCCGGCTGGAACGGCAGTGGCCCGGCGGTCCGGTGCGCGGCGTCTTCACTGCGCGTTATGGCCCGGACAACCAGTTCATCGAAAGCTTCACTCTGACCGCCAACGACGAAGCGGGCGTTCCCAAGATGCTGGCTGAGGCGGTGGTGCGGATCGATCAGATCTATGCCCGCGCTTTGGCCGAAGGGCGGCTTAAGCCCGATACGACGCTGAATGTCCGCCAAGGGCTTGATCCCGGACTGGCCGCGCTGATTGCGGCAGGCAATGCGCCCGACCAGGCTCCTGATGCCGCCCGCCCGGCTGCAACGCCCAGCGCCGCGCCTTCGGCTGCGCCCACGCCAACCAAGGCGGCAGAAGTGCGCACCTTCACTGTCCAGTTCGCATCCCCCGATGCGGCGGCAGTCGATGGCGCGATTGGCGCGGTGCGCGGATCGCCGGGGGTCAAAGGCGCTTCGACCACCAGTCTGGCAGTCGGCGGCACATCAGTGATGCGGGTGACCTATGAAGGCGATATCGGCACACTGGCCGATGCGCTGCGGGCGCGCGGGTTCAAGGTGACGGTCGGCAACAACGCGCTGTCGATCCGGCGCTGAGATGTCACAGATTGTGCTTCCCCTGAAAGTAGGGGCGGATGGCCCTTCGCGGATCGTGGTCGGCAATGCCAATCAAGCCGCGCTTGAGGCGATGGCCGCAGCGGCGGCTTGGCCATTCCGCACCGCGATCCTGACCGGTCCGCCGCGCAGTGGGAAATCGCTGATCGCGCGCTGGTTCGCCGCCAGCGGCAATGGCGAGGCGATCGACAATGCCGATGGGGTCGACGAGACGGAACTGTTCCACCGCTGGAACCGCGCGCAGGAAAGCGGCACGCCGTTGCTGCTGGTAGCGGGGCCGGGCGAGTGGCAAGTGAACTTGCCCGATCTGGCATCGCGGCTGGGATCGGCTTTGCACCTTGAAATCGGGGCGCCGGACGATGAAATGTTGGCCGAACTGATCCTGCTGGGGGCCGAGCAGCGCGGGCTGGCTCTTGGCCCCGATGCCGCCGCCTATCTTGTGCCGCGCGCTGAGCGTTCCCATCTGGGGGTCGAGCGGCTGGTGGCGGTGATTGACCGGATCAGCCTGGAACGCAAAGCGCCGCCCACGCAGGGGATCTGGCGCGATGCATTGGATGAGCTGCTGGGGCCGAGCGAGCCGCGCTTGCTTTGAGGACTGGTTTCGGGGACAAGGGTGGAACGATGCTGCAAGAATTGACCCGTTATCTGGACTCGGTGGTCGCCCGCGACCCGTCACCCCGTTCGCGCTGGGAAGTGCTGCTGTACCCGGGCGTCTGGGCGCTGGGGCTGCACCGGTTGGCGCATTGGCTGTTTGAAGCGGAACTGTTCTTCATGGCCCGGCTGGTCAATCACATCAGCCGATTCCTGACCGCGATCGATATTCATCCCGGTGCCAAGATCGGCCGCAATTTCTTCATCGACCACGGCTTTGTCGTCATTGGCGAAACTGCCGAAATCGGCGATAACGTGACGATGTATCAAGGCAGCACGTTGGGCGGAACCAACCCGACCAGCGGGGTCGGCGGAAAGCGCCATCCGACTTTGGGTGATGGCGTGATCGTCAGCCTGGGCGCAGCGATTCTGGGGCCATTGATGGTCGGCGCGGACGCGCGGATCGGGGCCAATGCAGTGGTGACCAAGGACGTGCCCGAAGGCGCGACGATGTTGGGCATTCCGGCTAAGCCGACCTTGATGGAGGTCACGCCCGAAACGCAGAACTTCGTCCCCTATGGCACCCCGTGCAGCGAACGGTTCGATCCCTCGACGCAAAAGCTGGAACTGCTGCAGTGTGAGATGCTGGCGATGCAACTGCGGCTGAATAGCCTGCTGGAAGAGCGTGATGCGGCGGCGGCTAAGGCCGAAGCCAGCCGCAAACGGCGGACCAAGACGGCTTGAGCGCGGTCGTCACGCCTTTTCCGGTTGCAGCGGCCAAGCCCGCGCAAGTCGGATTCCAGCGCGACGAATTGCAACGTATCCTCGACCTTTATGGGCGGCTGGTCGCGGCGGGCGAATGCCGCGATTACGCGATGGATTTCACCGCCGAGGCCGCCACGTTCTCGGCCTTTCGCCGCGCCGCCGAACGCCCGATGGCGCGGATCGAAAAGCGCCCATCCTTGCGTGCTAAACAAGGGATGTGGGCGCTGATCGGGGAAGCCGGACAAGTCCTGAAACGCGGCCACGAATTGCCCGGCGTGCTGTTCCCGCTGGAGCGCAAGCTACTCAAACTGGTGGATTAGGCGGCAATAGCCACCCCGCCCGGCAGGCGGCTTTGCACCGAACCGGGCAGCTTTGCCACCAGCGCGCTGCGGATCGGGCTCCAGAACGCCGAAAGCGCCAGCAGTGCCGAACCGATTACCAGCGCGGTAAGCGCGATATTGAGTTCAACCGCGCCATAGTTCTGGAACAATTGCCCCATCGCGACCAGCACATAGGCCAGAGCCGAAACCAGCAAGGCGCGGCGATCGATTGCAAGGGCGACCACGCCGAACAGGATGTAGATCGCCAGCACGCCCACGGCGGCCAGCGATCCGATTTCGTCGCCGCTGGTCACGCCCATCCAGTAGAACAACGGATGCGCGATCAGCGGTGCGGCCAGCAGGTGGAGCCAGAACGCGATGTCGGCACGCTGGGTTTGGCGGACGGTGTCGCTGAGGTCCCACTTCATCGCATAGGCGAATACGCCAAGCCCGCAAACCAAGGCCGCCGGGGCGATGAACGCGTTGTTGCCCAGATCCTGATCGGTCGCCGCGGCTACCACCGAAAGCAGCAGCAAAACGACAGCGCCAATTCCGGCGGCAATCGTGATCGACACCCGAAAGCGCAACCAATGCAGCAGCGCGCCCAGCGCCGCCACCAACCCGCCAACTGCGGCCATCACCGGCTCTTGCCAAGGATAGCGGGTCGTTTCGATATAGAAACCTGTCGTTCCACCGGCCTCGTACGTATGTTTCATTTGATGCGATGGCATCAACAGCCCGACCAGTTCTGCTGCCGCCACGCCCAGTCCGACGGCAAGGGCCAGCAGCAGCACGATCGAGGGTAGTGCCATGCGGCGTTTGCGCGTGAACATCTCGGCCATCAGCCAGCAAGCCGCCGCAACCAGAGCGCCGCCCAGCCAGCTTGCCACTGCGCCGCCGACCGAGGCCGAAGCAAAGATCACCAGCGCGCAGGCGATGGTCACAAAAATATCGTTGAAGCCGGTAATCAGCCGGAACTGCTCTTCATCGGCCACCGGTGCGGAGCGCAGGCTGGCTGCATGGGCGCGCAGCGCGCCCGCAGCTTCGGAACTTATCGCCCCAGCGGCAACCGCTGATTGCAGGTCTTGTTCGGAATACATCGGGCACCCTCCTGAATTGCGCAGAAGGGTGCCCGAAGTGTATTATAGAGTCAATACGGT
>JANMHL010000067.1:0-25075 GCA_031375125.1 Novosphingobium sp.
CAAAGCGGATGCGGCCCCTGTCTTTACACCCGGTGGGGGTGCAAAAGGCTTATTGGTATTCGACCGAAACCGCGAAGGTGCCGGTGTAGGTGCCGGGAACCTGGCCGCTGCCCACGGTCAGCGTGCCGCCGACGTTGAAGCTGCCGGTGCCAGTGACACTAAGCTGAAACGCGCCGTTCGGGTTGGTGTTGAAACTGCCGAGCGACATCGTCTGGGTGCCGCTCACGCGGGTCAGGTTGACCGACCCCGAAGGCAACGTCACCAGAACCATCGAGTTGGGCGAACCAACAACGTCAAATGCAGCCGGCGAACGTGTCCCGGTCGAGATCAGCGCGCCCGTTGAAGCGACGGTCGAATCGGCGTTAACGGTGACAGTGCCGCCGGTGTTGGCAGCGATCTGGCCGAGTTGAAGGTCAGCCGTCGAAGTGACGGTCAGCGAGCTCAGCACTTCCGCGGTGGCAGTTGCCGTGGCGGTGGTGGCGGCCTGGGCCGAAGTGGCAAACGAAGCGGCGGCGATGAAGCCAACTGCAGCGAGGCGAAGTGAATTGCGCATAATAATCTGGTCCCTTTTGAACTTTGGTGCCGACAACGCTCGTTGGCGTTACCCGAATGGCCGGCATACCCCCCATCCGCAGGACCCTAAGTAGGAACACTATGTTCAATCTTTGCTGCTGGTTATGGTTAACAGAAAAGCCCAGCTTATTAACGCTTTGTCCGGAGAAACCGCTAGATCCCGCCACCAGTTAGCCGCTGGCAAATCAAATCGAGTTGATCGAGCGTCCGGTAACGGATCGTCACCGCGCCCGAGCGCGGATCGGCATCGGTGTTGATCCGCACCGACAGGCCAAGAAATTCTTCCAAATGGCTCTGCACTGCGACGATATCGGCGGCGTCACCCGAATCGCGCTCAGTCCGCGCCCGGCGCGGCGCAGCTGGCGCGGCGCCAGGCTTGCGCGCCATCCGCTCCACCTCGCGCACCGACAAGTGCCGGGCCACAGCAAGCTCGGCGATCGCCAGCGCGTTCTCCACCCCGACCAGCGCGCGGGCGTGGCCCATCGACAGGCGGCCCTCTTCGACCAGCTCGATCACCAGTGGCGGCAACCCCAGCAAGCGCTGCAGGTTGGCGACATGGCTGCGGCTTTTGTCGACCAGCTTGGCGATCTCGGCTTGGGTCATGCCCTCAAGACCATCAACACCCTCACTCAGCCGATGATAGGCTCGCGCTTCTTCAATCGGATTGAGGTCTTCGCGCTGGAGGTTCTCGATCAGCGCCAGTGCGGTAATCTCGCGATCATCCAATTCCCGAACAATCGCTGGAATTTCATGCAGTTGTGCGCGTTGAGCGGCGCGCCAGCGGCGCTCCCCCGCAACCAGTCGCCATTGTCCCGGCCCATGCGGCGTGACGATTACAGGCTGAATCACCCCTCGCGCAGCGATCGAAGCAGCGAGTTCCGCCAGCGCTTCCTCGGCAAACTGGCGGCGCGGCTGACCCGGATGCGGGACAATATCTGCCACCGCCAGCATTGCCAGACCGAGCGTGGGCACACCTCCCGAACCCACTTGCGTCCGCGCCGGAGTGACCAACGGCTCTTCACGCCGCGATTCGCCGAGCAATGCGCCAAGTCCTCGGCCCAGCGCCGGGCGCTTTGCGGTAGAAATGCGGGTCACGGTTTCGTCGCTCATGCGGCCTTCCTTTTCTCGGGCAGGCGGGAAATCAGTTCGCGGGCCAGTGCCATATAGGCTTTGCTGCCCGCACAGTTGTGATCATAGACCAGCGCTGGAAGGCCGTGGCTGGGCGCCTCGGACAAGCGAACATTGCGCGGGATCACCGCTTCGAACACCAGTTTGCCCAGGCACGAACGAACATCGTCGGACACCTGATCGGTCAGCCGGTTGCGGCGATCGTACATCGTCAGCGCCACCCCGATGATCCCCAGATCCGCGTTAAACCGCTGCTGGACCCGTTCAACCGTCGACAACAGCTGCGACAGACCCTCGAGCGCGAAGAATTCACACTGCAGCGGCACCAGCAGGGTATCGGCGGCGCAGAGCGCGTTAAGCGTCAGCAACCCAAGCGACGGCGGGCAATCGATAAACGCGATATCATAAGCACTTGGCCCTGACAGCGCGGTGCGCAGCCGGTCAGTCCGATTCTCAACCGAGACGAGCTCAATTTCCGCGCCGGACAGATCGACTGTCGCCGGAATGATATCGAGTCCCGGAATGCGGGTTGGCACCACACATTGGCTCAGCGGCATCTGATCGACCAGCAGATCGTACGAACTGTGCTCACGATCAGCCGAAGCGATACCGATCCCGGTCGAGGCATTGCCCTGCGGATCGAGGTCGATCAGCAGCACTTTCCAGCCGGTTGCGGCCATGGCGGTGGCGATATTGATCGCCGTGGTAGTTTTGCCCACCCCGCCCTTCTGGTTGGCGATCGCTACGCGAATCACGCTTTTCTGCCCTTTCTTCCTGCCAGAGTGCCGACAATCACGCCCGAATCGGAGTCGGTCAGCGATTGTTCCACGTGGAACAGGTGATTCCAGCCGTTCAGATCGGTTAGTTCCTGCCGGGCCGAACGCCCTTTCGGCAACAGCCAGACCGTATCGCTTGTGGAGAAGCCTGCGGATAGCTCAAGCAGTTTTGGCAGCGGTGCGAAGGCCCGTGCCGAAATGGCGCAAAATGTGCGCTTGGGCAAAGCCTCCAACCGAACCCCTGCAACCTGCGCATTGGTCAAGCTGAGCGTCGCACAAGCACGCGCCAACCAATCAGCTCGGCGCCCGCGCGATTCGACCATCACAACCGCGCATTCCGGGCGCAGCGCCGCGATCACCAGTCCAGGGAAGCCCGCCCCCGTCCCCAGATCGAGCCACGGCGACGATGTTTCACGTGGAACATGGCCAAGCAGTTGCGCCGAGTCGGCGATATGCCGCCGCCAGACCTCGCCCAGGCTCGCGGCTGAAACGAGGTTTTGGTGGGCATTTTCCGCGGTCAACAAGCCAACCAGCGTTTCAAGCCGCTCGCGCGCCGCCGCATCCCATTCCGGCAGGCTCTCTAGCCAGGACCGGGCTTCGGCCTCATTCGAAAGCATCATGCCGCGAGCCCGCTGCTGTCCACAGCCCGCCGCCGGGCGTGGACCAGCAACGCTGCCAGCGCAGCCGGGGTAATCCCCGCGACCCGACCGGCTGCAGCCAGTGTTGCGGGGCGGGCTTTGCTCAGCCGCTCGATCATCTCACGCGACAGGCCGGGGATCGCATCATAGGGAAAATCATCCCCCAGCGGCAGCGCTTCGCCCGCGCGCAGGTCACGCAGCTCGCCGTCTTGCCGAACCAAATATGGCGCATAGGCCGCGTCCTCTGCCACTTCCGCAGCCAAATCCGTATCTTCCAATGTATCTGCGGCGATCCATGGGCGCAGCGCCGCAAGCTCGACCCCGCCAAACCGCAGCCACTCACGCAACGGCAAGCGCCCGACATCAGCGCGGACCGGCAGCCCGGCACCGGCCATTTCATTGCCTGTTACTGTCTGATCCAGCGCGGCGTCGAGCCTGACCCGCGCCGTTCCGCGGCGCGCGAACCATTCGGCCCGGTCGGATCCGATACAGCCAAGCAACAGGCCCAGCGGCGTGAGCCGTGACGATGCATTGTTCGCGCGTAGCCGCAGCCGGTATTCCGCCCGCGCAGTCAACATCCGATACGGTTCGCTCACGCCGTGCAGGGTTAGATCATCGACCATTACCGCCATATAGCTATTGGCGCGGTCGATCGCCGGTCCATCCCGGCCAAGCACGGCGGCGGCGGCGTGCATCCCGGCTACCAGGCCCTGGGCGGCAGCTTCTTCGTATCCAGTCGTGCCGTTGATCTGCCCTGCGCAATACAGCCCTGGCAGATTACGCAGCTCCAGCGTGTGCCTCAGCGCGCGGGGATCAAGGTGATCATATTCCACCGCATAGCCCGGCACGGCCATCTCCACGGCCTCCAGCCCGGCCATTGTCCGCAACATCGCCAGTTGGACGTCGGCTGGCAGCGAAGTGCTGATCCCGTTGGGATAGACCAACGGCGTATCAAGCCCCTCGGGCTCCAGAAACACTTGGTGCCCATCACGGTCGGCAAAGCGGTGGATCTTATCCTCGATCGACGGGCAATAGCGCGGGCCAGATGCACCGATTGCCCCGGAAAACAGCGGGGAGCGGTGGAGGTTGGCGCGGATTACATCGTGACTGGCGGGATTGGTCCGAGTGATCGCGCAGAACACCTGTGGCAGCGCTCGCCCCGGCCCGCCAAATTCGGTTGGTAATGCCGACATGGTCCACGGTTCTGTATCGCTGGGCTGTTCATCCAGCACCGCCCAGTTGATCGTCCGGCCATCGAGCCGAGGCGGTGTCCCGGTCTTCAGCCGGGCCAGCGGCAGCGCCGCTTCGCGCATTTGTGCCGCGAGCCGCTGGGCCGAGGCTTCGCCGATCCGCCCACCAACGATCCGCTCCTCACCCCGAAACAGCACCCCGCCCAGGAAGGTGCCGGTACACAGCACCACCGCCGAAGCCGCCAGTGCAGTCCCATCCGCCAGATCGATCCCACAGACCCGCCCACCTTCCATCCGAAGTGCTGCAGCCTCGCCAGCGATCTGGGTCAGGTCGCCTTGCACCTTCAGCAACGCCTGAACCGCCGCCTTGAACCGCTTGCGATCAGCCTGAACCCGCGGACCCTGCACGGCGCTGCCCTTTGAGCGGTTGAGCATCCGGTAGTGAATCGCCCCGGCATCTGCGGCGCGCGCGATGATCCCGTCAAACGCATCGACCTCGCGAACCAAATGCCCCTTGCCCAGCCCGCCAATCGCCGGATTGCAGCTCATTGCGCCGATGGCATCCAGATCAAAACTGACGAGCGCAACATGCGCGCCCATCCGCGCGGCTGCAGCTGCCGCTTCAACCCCGGCATGGCCCCCGCCGACCACAATGATGTCAAACTGCTGCATGATCCTTGCGCCCATAGCGCATTGCGCCGAAAAGTGGGAACCGGTTTTCGCCAACAGGCGATGCAGGGAACGAACAACACCGCAGCAGTGTTCCACGTGGAACAGCTACTTCCCGATGCAAAACCGTCCGAACAACGCGTCCAGCATATCTTCGGTCGCGGTGCGGCCAAGCAGGGTATCGAACGATACACGGGCCAGTCGCAGCGCTTCGGCTGTCAGCAGCGGGTCGTGGTGCTCACTGGCTTGCTCGAGCGCGGCGCGCGCTTCGGACAAAAGTTCGTGCTGGCGTCCGCTCAACGCGGCATCGCCGGGGCGCGGCATCGCCTGGCTCGCCAGTTCGACGAGATCGACCCGTAGCGCCCCGATCCCGTGACCAGTTTTGGCGGAAATCCGGTGGCGTGGGGAAAACTTAGCGATGTGGCCCGGTTTGTCGATCTGGCCTTCGATTTCCCAAGCGCCGGGCGGCCCAGTCCCCTCCGGGCCAAGCCACAACACCAGATCGGCCCGATCGAGCGCCTCGAGCGCGCGTTCGATTCCGATCGCTTCAACCACATCGTCAACCGCATCGTGCAGGCCCGCTGTATCGGCGAATAGAAACGGCACCCCGGCAATCGCCACCGGGCGAGTCAGGACATCGCGGGTGGTCCCGGCAATCGGTGTCGCAATCGCCGCCTCAGCTTCAACCAAAGTATTGAAAAGCGTGCTTTTACCGGCATTTGGCGGCCCGGCGATGACGACTCGGAAGCCTTCCTTGAGCAGTTCCGCGCGAGGCCGGTCCAACCAGACCCGGATTGCCGTCCCCAGCCCGCTGATCCGGACCACAAAATCGGCGGGGAGCGTCGCAACGTCATCCTCATCGGCGAAATCTAGCACCGCTTCGACCGCCGCCGACAGCCCCAGCAAATCGCTTCGCCAGCCGTCCACTTCGCGCGAAAAAGCCCCGCCCGCCATTGCCATCGCTGAAAGCCGCTGCAATTCGGTTTCAGCTTCAAGCAGGTCGGCCAACCCTTCGGCTTCGGCCAGATCAATCTTGCCATTGGTAAAGGCGCGGCGGGTGAACTCACCGGGCTTCGCACGGCGCAGTCCCGGCAGCGCAGCCAGCGCTGTTTCCACCGCAGCAATCACCGCGCGGCCACCGTGGCATTGCAATTCTGCTACATCCTCGCCCGTTTCAGTACCCGGCCCCGGCAGCCACAGCACCAGCGCCTCATCCATCACCAGCCCGTGTTGATCGCGCAGCCGGGCCAGCGCGGCGCGGCGCGGCGCCGGAACCCGGCCAGCCAGCGCATACATCGCATCGCGCGCCTTGGGTCCGCTGACCCGCACCACCCCGATTGCTGCCGGAGGCGCACCGCTGGACAGGGCGAAGATCGTATCAGTCATCGGACTGAGCCTAGCAGGTCCTGACCCAGCGGGGGAGGATCAATCGTCCTTCTTTTTCTTGGCTGCCCCGGCGGCAAATGCGGCGCCGCCTTCTACGAACTGCTGGAACAATTTGAGCCCTACCTGTCCCATCGGCGCGATGTTCTTCGCAAAATCCTGCACTTGTTCGACCGAGCTGGCACCCTTCATCGCCTTTGAAATCACATCAACATAGACCGAATTGGCCTTGCTGAGATCGGGTAACCCCAAAAAGTCGCGCGCCTCTTCCGGGGTGCATTCAACTTCAACACGAACTTTCATCGCAAACTCCTTTGCCGCAAGCCTTGGCGCAAACCTTGGCATACCCTGCATTCCCGCCGGGCAAGCTGGCATAGGGCCTTCACAAAGTCCAATGCGCGATTAAGGATGGCGGGAAACCCTGATTGGAGCCTAGCGCCATGTCCGAAACCGTCCAGATCCCCTCGCTCAAGGCCGATGGCACGATCCCGGCTTATGTCGTGCGGCCCGCAGGAACACCCACGGCCGCAATCGTTGTGATTCCAGAGATTTTCGGCGTGAACGGCGGCATCCGGCAAAAGGCCGACAAGTGGGCGGCGGCAGGCTATCTGGCGGTCGCCCCCGATATCTTCTGGCGCTTTGCCCCCGGCGTAGAACTCAACCCCGATGTCGAAGCGGAACTGCAGCAAGCGTTCGGCTATTTCCAGCAGTATGATGCCAATGATGGCGTCTATGATATTGAATCAACGATCAAATGGATTCGGGCGTCAGGAGTGGAGAAGATCGGCTGCGCTGGCTACTGCCTGGGCGGGCGGCTCGCCTATATGGCGGCGGCGCGGACCGATATTGACGCTTCGGTTGGCTATTACGGGGTGATGATCGACCAGATGCTGGACGAGGCGCACCACATCGCCAAGCCCTTGATGCTCCACATTCCAACCGCCGATCACTTTGTGCTGCCCGCAGCCCAAGCCGCGATCCACGCTGGGTTGGACGATCACCCGCGCGTTACGCTCCTCGATTACCCCGGGCTCGATCACGGCTTCGCCGCCGAAATGGGCGACCGCCGCGATCCCGCCGGGGCTGAGCTGGCTGACAGCCGCACCAAAGCCTTCCTGGCGGAGCATCTGGCATGAGCGCGGCGCATCCCGGTGTCGCAGCTTGGCACGCCTATATGCAAAGCGGCGGCGATGCCGAGCTACTTTCTGCCCAGATCGCTGAAGACGCAGTGTTCCACTCGCCCGTCGTCCACTCCCCACAAGAGGGCAAGGCCAAGGTCATGATGTACCTGCTCAGCGCCGCAAAAGTGCTCGGCAATGACAGCTTCGCCTATGTCCGCGAGATCGTCGACGGCAACGCCGCACTGCTGGAGTTCACCAGCGAGATCGACGGGATCAAGATCAATGGAATTGACCTGATCCAGTTCGATGACGCCGGAAAAATAATCGATTTCAAAGTGATGGTCCGCCCGCTCAAAGCAGTCAACAAGCTCTGGGAAATGATGGCGGCGCAGCTTCAGGCGGCGGGGTAAAGCTGCTCGCGCAGAAACGCCAATCGCTCCTCCACCCCCACCAGCGGCAAACTCGTCACGTCATACCCGTACCGCCGCCACGCCGCGGTTACCGCTTCGTCGCTGGCTACGGCTTGTTCCCAATCCTGAATCCGCTCGTGGTCCTGAACGTAGATCGCGGCCCAGGCGGGCGCCCGCAAGACCGGGCCGGTGTAGCGCAGGGTACGGCAGGCCTGATCGACCGCCTTGGGCACCGCAAAGCCTGACACGTCGAGGAAGCCAACCACATCGGGAAAGCCGCGGTCGAACAGCACTGGCTCGGGGTGATTGGCGTGGCGTTCAAATTCCCGGGTGTGGGCTTCGAGCATCGCTTCGGCGAAACCCAGCGGGTCAGATGAACGCAGCGCCATGCCGCCGGGTGATTGCAACAGCTGCCGGGCGACCTCGGGCGAAGTGCGCCAGCCAGCCGCCGCTGCGGCATTCAGCAGGGTGGTCTTGCCCGCCCCCGGCGCTCCGGTAATCACCGCCTGTCGGGGAAGGGTCAATGTCACGCTTCGGTGCCGAGCCGCAGGCCCCCGCCAGCCAGCCACTCGGGCTCGCTTGGCGGCTCCCACAGCCCTTCCATAAAGTCGAACATTCCGCGATCAACCTTGAGTGAGTAGGTCTCACCTTGCTCAGCATTGCGCTGTTCAACCCGGCGCCAGCGCTCGTGCGCTGGGACATCAACGAAATGCACCGCCACACTCAGCCCAGCCTCAGCACCCAGCGCGCGGAACTTGTCGCGGTGGGCCTTGGTGGTGAAACCGAGATCGAGCACGGCTGGCACCCCACGCGCCGCGGCTTGCCGGGCCATGGCAAAGATCTGCGCCTCACAACGGTTCACCCGCTCCATTGTCCAGGCAAATTCGATCGGCTGCGGACTGTCAGCCCAGAACAGCGCGACCATCCATTCGTCGATCGAGAACCGCAGCGCGCCCAGCTGATCTGCCAGCGCGCGGGCATAAGTGCTCTTGCCCGCGCCGGTGCAGCCGACCACCAGAATCAAATCGGCTGCCATAGGCGTAACCTATTGATTCATGGTCGCAAAGAAGTCTTCGTTGGTCTTCGAATCCTTCATCTTGTCGAGCAGGAATTCCATCGCGTCGACCGTGCCCATTTGCATCAGGATCCGGCGCAGTACCCACATCTTGGAGAGCTTGTCTTTCTCGACCAGCAGTTCTTCCTTGCGGGTGCCGGACTTGCCGACGTCGAGCGCCGGGAAGATCCGCTTGTCCGCAACCTTGCGGTCGAGCACGATTTCGCTGTTGCCGGTGCCCTTGAATTCTTCAAAGATCACTTCGTCCATCCGGCTGCCGGTGTCGATCAATGCCGTGGCGATGATCGAGAGGCTGCCGCCTTCTTCGATGTTACGCGCCGCACCAAAGAACCGCTTGGGCCGCTGGAGCGCATTGGCATCAACGCCGCCTGTCAGCACCTTGCCCGAGCTTGGCACCACGGTGTTGTAGGCGCGGCCGAGGCGGGTGATCGAATCGAGCAGGATCACCACGTCACGCTTGTGCTCGACCAATCGCTTGGCCTTTTCAATCACCATTTCGGCGACCTGGACGTGGCGGGTGGCGGGCTCGTCAAAGGTTGAGGAGATCACCTCACCCTTCACGCTGCGCTGCATGTCGGTGACTTCTTCGGGCCGTTCATCGACCAGCAGGACGATCAGGAACACCTCGGGATGGTTGTCGGTAATCGCCTTGGCGATGTTCTGCAGCAGCACGGTTTTACCGGTCCGCGGCGGGGCGACGATCAGCGCGCGCTGGCCCTTGCCCTGCGGCGAAATGATATCGATCACCCGCGCCGACTTGTCCTTGACCGTCGGGTCGAGCGTATCAAGACTGAGCTTGCTGTCGGGATAGAGTGGGGTCAGGTTGTCAAAATTGACCCGGTGACGGACCACTTCGGGATCGTCAAAGTTAACGCTGATCAGCTTGGTAATTGCGAAATAGCGCTCACCATCCTTGGGTGCGCGGATTTCGCCTTCAACCGTATCACCGGTGCGCAGGCCCCACTTGCGGACCTGATTGGGGGAGACATAAATGTCATCCGGCCCGGCCAGATAGTTTGCTTCGGCATTGCGCAGGAACCCGAAACCGTCGGTCAGCACTTCGATCGTGCCTTGTCCGATAATTTCCTCGCCGTCTTCGGCCACTTCTTTGAGGATGCCGAAAATGATGTCCTGGCGGCGCATGGTTGAGGCGCCTTCAACCCCCAGCTCTTCGGCCATTTCGACCAGCTCGGCGGAGGTTTTTTTCTTGAGTTCTTTAAGATGCATTTTGACTGTCGTTCCGTGAAATCGAGCCTGTGAATGGCCGGACGATCATAGGGCTTGGGGAAAGCAGATCGCGCCGCGCAAATGGGCGCAGGCCTTGCCGGACAGCGGCGGAATAGGCGCGCAGCCGTGGTTAGTCAATCTGCGATGCACACTGTTCGCTGGCCTAGCTCCGCTATTTCCCGACGGTCTGCGCCGCGTTGCCAACCGCCTGCATCGCGGTTCCGGATTCAACCGCGCAGCGTTGAATCTCGCCGGACAACTGCTTGCCAAATTCAGGTGAGCTGGCCAGCCGTTTGATATGCCCGCCATAATCCAGCCCAGGCGACCGCGCATCAAGCCGCCCGACGTAATAGGCGACAGCGGCAATCAACAACCCGGACGATTTCTCATCCTTCTTTTCTCCGGCTTCTCCCACCGCATAAAGCAACGCCGTGACACAGCGCAGATCGGCTTCGATAACGGGTTCGAGCGGTTGGGAGGCTGCCGCAGCAGCGGCGATAAGCGTAAAACCAATCATCTGTAACGACCCCTGCTATCTATCCCCGCTTAAAACGGGCGCAACACCACCATAATCACGATGAACGCCGCCGCAATCCCTGGTACTTCGTTGAGCAACCTGAGCTGCCGCCCGGTCAACTTGCGTTCTCCCCGGGTTAGCGCAGCGTGATAGCCCGCCAGCCAGAAATGATAGGCGGTGAGCCCGAGTACCGCACCCAGCTTCAGATGGAACCAACCATAGGCAAACGCACCGGTTGCATAAGCCAGGACCAGACCCAGCACCCAGACCACGATCAACGAGGGCCATAGGATGATTTTAAGCAGCTTGGCCTCACGGTCCAACCAGCGCGCGCTTTCCTCAGACCCCAGCTCAGCCTCCTGGTGATAGATGAAATAGCGCGGCAGCATGAACAACCCGGCCATCCAGAAGATCACGAAAATGATATGCCCGGCTTTCAGCCAAAGATAAGTCATCGACAGCACCCAGTTCATTGCGGCGTGGTACCCTATCCGCGCCAGCCGCGCACCAGCGAAAGTAGCTGGCCGACGTGTTCGAGCGGGGTGGTCTGGCCAATCCCGTGGCCAAGATTGAACACGTGTGGCCGGTCGGCAAAGGCTTCGAGTACGCGCAGCGTCTGCCGCTCCAACTCTTCGCCGCCTGCGATCAGCAACAGCGGGTCAAGATTTCCCTGCACCGGCAGCCCGGCCGGCAGATTGGCATGGGCCCAGTGCGGATCAATTGTCTCATCGAGCCCCAGCGCATCGACGCCGGTTTCGCGGGCGTAGGCCGGCAGCTTTTCCCCTGCGCCTTTTGGGAAACCAATGATCGGCACGACCGGGAACCGTGCGCGAATTGCACTGACGATGGCGGCATTGGGGGCGATCACCCAGCGTTCGAATTCGCTGGGGGCAAGGCTGCCCGACCAGCTGTCAAACAATTGTACCGCCTCGGCCCCGGCACCGATCTGCCCTGCGAGGTATTCGATTGTTACCGCGGTGATCGCGTCAATAATCGCCTGAAACGCTGCCGGATCGCGGTAGGCCATGCTGCGGGTATCGTGTTGATCACGGCTGCCCTCGCCGGCCACCATATAGGTCGCCACGGTCCAGGGGCTGCCAGCAAAACCCAACATGGTTTTATCAGCGGGGAGCTGCGACCGGACCAGTTTGACCGTATCGTAGATCGGGCTGAGCCGCTGCGGCACCGCGCTAAGGCTCGACAACGCCGCATCAACCAACCGCGGCGACAACCGCGGGCCTTCGCCGACCAGAAATTCCAGATCCTGTCCCATCGCATAGGGCACAATCAGGATGTCGGAAAACAGGATCGCCCCGTCCATCCCGTACCGCCGGATCGGCTGGATCGTGATTTCAGCCGCAGCCTTGCTGTCAGAAACCAGCGCCAGAAACCCGCCCTTCTCGGCCCGCAACGCTCGGTACTCTGGCAGATAGCGCCCAGCCTGCCGCATCAGCCAGGTTGGACGCGGACGAAGGTTCTTTCCGCGCAAGGTATCGAGCAATAAACCGGGCATCGTGCGTGATTCCAATCAAAATCAATTTAGATTGAATCTAAGGATTCAGTTGTAGTTGGCCTGTGGAAACTGGGGACGGAGCGCCCTTGCCGGAATTCTCCCGCGCTGAACAGGGCAAACCGCATTCCCGAATCGCCGCCGCAATGAGTCAATCGATCGTTATCCCCACTGTTTCCAGCCTGTGGGGAACACTATCCACCTGTCCACAACCAGTTGGCCGGTAGCCTGTCAGTGGGGGCAGAATCGATCGGCAAACTTGTGCACCTGTCCCTCCCATGGTTTATGGGCCTATTCATCCACAGGGAACCAACCCCGTCACCATGCCGCGCCTACATCTCCATTTATTGTCGGATTCAACCGGCGAAACGCTCGAGATGCTGGCCAAGGCGGCGCTGGCCCAGTTCGAAGGTTCCGAAGTGATCCGCCACTTCTGGCCAATGGTTCGGTCTCAGCAACACCTGGACCGGATCATGGGTGAGATCGGCGCCAATCCGGGCCTGGTGTTCTTCACGCTTGCCAATGCCGATATCCGCGCCCGATTGGAAGAGCGCTGCATTGCATTGGGCCTGCCGGTGGTGCCGGTGCTCGATGCCGCCGTCGCTGCGCTCGAAAGCGCGCTGGGGCAGCATCCCAAAGCTCGGCCCGGCAGCCAGCACATCATGGACGAGGCCTATTTCAAACGGGTTGAGGCGATCCACTATACCATCGCCCATGACGATGGGGTCGGCTGGGAAAACTGGGAGGCGGCTGACATTGTGCTCGCCGGGGTCTCGCGCAGCTCCAAAACACCAACTTCGATTTACCTCGCCAACCGAGGGTACAAAGTCGCCAATATCCCGATCGTGGTGGAGAGCCCACCGCCGTCCGCGCTTTATGGGTTGAAGCATCCGATGGTGGTCGGACTGACCACAGCGCCCGACCGGCTGGTGCAGGTCCGCCGCAATCGGCTGCTGTCGCTGAATCAAGCGCCCGAGACTGACTACGTTGATAGCGAGCGAGTCAGCAAAGAGGTGCAATTTGCCCGGCGGATGTTCGCTGACAACGATTGGCCGGTGATCGACGTTACCCGCCGCTCGATTGAGGAGACCGCTGCGGCGATCATCAATCTCTACAACGAATCTCAAGCGGCACGGGAAAACGCATGAGCTTGATTTTGGCCTCGCAAAGCCAGTCCCGCCGGGCGATGCTTGATGCTGCCAGGGTTGTATACACTGCTGTGCCTGCGCATCTGGATGAGCGCGCGCTGGAAGCCGGTCTGGCCGGCGCGTCGGCTGACGGGGTAGCTCTCGCGCTTGCTGAAGCCAAAGCGCAAGCGGTGTCGGGCGAATATCCCGGCGCACTGGTGCTGGGCAGCGATTCGCTGGTTTCGGTTGAAGGCCGCCGGTTCGACAAACCCGGCTCGATCGAGGATGCCGCAGCGCATCTACGGTTCTTTTCCGGGCGCGAAATGCAGCTCCATTCGGCGGCGGCACTGGTCCGCGATGGCACAGCGGTGTGGCACCACGCCGCCGTGGCCCGGCTGCAAGTGCGCGTGCTGTCAGACGCCTTCATTGCCGATTACTTGGCCCATGAATGGCCCGCCGTGGCGGGCTGCGTCGGGGTGTTCCGGATCGAAGCGCGCGGGGTTCAGCTGTTCGAAAGCATCGACGGCGATCACTTTACCGTGCTGGGGATGCCGCTGCTGGCAGTGCTTGAAGGCCTGCGGCTGGCCGGGGAACTGCCCGGATGAGCAAGCCCTATGCCGAAGTGATCGGTGATCCGATTGCGCAATCAAAAAGCCCGGCAATCCATGGCTTCTGGCTTAGCAAGCTAAGTATCGATGCCGATTATCGCGCGACCCACGTCACGCCATCGGGCTTGACGGACTATTTTGCGGCGCGCCGGACTGATCCCGATTGGCGCGGCTGCAATATCACCATGCCGCACAAGCAAACCGCGCTGGCCTACCTTGATGCGGTCGATCCGCAGGCGGCGCGGATCGGGGCGGTCAACACTGTGGTGCGTGGGACCGATGGCGCGCTGACCGGGTTCAACACTGATGCCCCCGGCTTTCTCGAACCGTTACTGCCACACTTGGCCGAAACGCATTTGTGGCGAATGGCGCGGATCATCGGTGCAGGCGGCGCGGCGCGGGCGATTGTTTCGGCGCTGGCCGGGGCAAACTTTACGCTGGTGCTGGCAGCGCGCGATCCGGCCAAGGCCCGGGCCTTGCTCGATGAACTGGCTCCGCGCGGTGAGCATCACGCGGTACAGCTCGGACATTTCGCCGCACCAACCGATTTTGCCTTTGATGACCGCTCTCAGCTGCTCGATCTGGTGGTCAACGCCAGTCCGCTGGGCATGGCCGGACAGCCGCCGCTGGCGCTTGATTTCAGCCATGTCCCGCCGGGCAGTGTGGTGTTTGATATCGTCACCAATCCGCTGGATACGCCGCTGCTGGTCGAGGCCCGGGGGCGCGGTTTTGAGGTGATCGATGGCCTCGCCATGCTGATCGGTCAGGCCGCCGCTGCCTTTGAGAAATTCTATGGCCAGCCTGCCCCCCGCCAGCACGACGCCGAATTGCGCGCGTTGCTGATCCGATGAGCAAGCCCTTTATCCTTGGCCTGACCGGCTCAATCGGCATGGGCAAAAGCGCCGTCGCGGCGATGTTTCGCGGAGCTGGCGTGCCGGTGTTCGATGCCGATGCCGCGGTGCACGAACTGCAGGGACCGGGCGGGGCCTGCCTCGAGCCGATTGAGCGGGCCTTTCCCGGAACGACTGGCCCGGGTGGGGTTGACCGGCAAAAACTGGGCGCGGCGGTGTTCGGCAATCCGGCGGCGCTGGGGCAGCTCGAACAGATCGTCCATCCCGAAGTCGCCGAACTGCGCCGGACCTTTCTGGCTGATAATGCCGCCGCGCCGCTGATCGTGTTCGATATCCCACTGCTGTTTGAAAAGTCCGGCCAGCATGGGCTGAACGCAGTCGTGGTAGTTTCCGCTCCGGCAGCGATGCAGCGCGAACGGGTGCTGGCCCGACCAGGCATGACGCCAGAGAAGTTCGCGCAAATCCTAAAGCTGCAGGTGCCCGATGCTGAGAAGCGCACCCGCGCCGACTATGTGATTGATACCGGGGTCAGCCTGGCCGAAACCCGCCACGCGGTGCAGCGCCTTGTCCATGCGATCAGTGGACCACAAAAAGTGCCGACAACCCCCTTGTAACCGATCCGTAACAGGCAGATATCAGTTCGGTAATGCGAGAGATTATTTTCGATACCGAAACGACTGGACTTGATCCCAAGGGTGGAGATCGGTTGGTCGAAATTGGCTGTATCGAAATGGTCAACCGGGTGCCGACCGGCAGCACTTTTCAGGCCTATTTCAATCCGGACCGCGATATGCCGGCTGCAGCCGAGGCGGTCCACGGGCTGTCGATTGGCTTTCTGTCAGACAAGCCTCGGTTCCATGAACGGGTTGCCGAACTGCTCGAATTTCTGGGTGAAGAAACCAAGTTGGTCGCTCACAACGCCGGGTTCGACTTTGGCTTCGTCAATTCCGAGCTGGAAATGTGCGGCCTGCCGCCGCTGGGGCGCGAACGGATGATTGATACCGTGGCGATGGCGCGGATGCGGCACCCCGGCGCCAAAAACTCACTCGACGCGCTGTGCACGCGCTATGGGATCGATCGCAGCCACCGCACCCGTCACGGCGCACTGCTCGATGCTGAATTGCTGGCGCAGGTCTATGTTGAATTGACCGGGGGCCGCCAGATCGGCCTGTCGCTCGCCGCGGAAGCTGAAATCAGTTTGGTCCAGACTATGGCCGCGCCCCGGCGCGACCGAACATTCCGTCCCGCCCGGCCGCATCAGGCCAGCGAGGCTGAACGCGCGGCACATGCCGCTTTCCTCGAAACGGTAAAGTCCCCGCTATGGACCGACTAAGCCTGATCGAGCCGCACTGACAGGAGAAGGTATCCATGGACATTCGCGTATCGGGCCATCAGATCGAAACCGGCGAAGCCCTGCAAGTGCACGCCCAGGACCGCCTCACTGCGATTGTCGACAAATACTTCCCCAAGGCGATATCCAGCGCGGTCACTTTTAACCGCGCGCCAGCTGCCGCTTTCCGCTGCGATATTGTTACCCATGTGATGCACGGGCTGGTGCTGAAAGGCGCTGGGATCGCGCATGATGCCCACGCCGCGCTCGATCTTGCAGCCGAAAAGATCGACAAGCAGCTGCGCCGCTACAAACGCCGCCTTAATGATCACTCTGAACAATCGGCCCACGCGCTGCGCGCTGACGAAGCGTCCTACACCGTGTTCGTCGAGCCGGACGAGGCCGCCGAAGAAGTCACCAGCGAAGCGCCGGTGATCATCGCCGAAACCCGCGTCGACGTGCCCGAAGCAACGGTTTCCGATGCGGTGATGATGCTCGATCTGCGCAATACCAACGCGCTGCTGTTCAAGAATGCCGGGTCGGGAAAGCACAACATGGTCTATCGGCGCGGAGACGGTTCAATCGGATGGGTTGAACCTTCCTGAAGCGCAGGCTAAAGGCGCCCGCTGATCCGGTGGGCGAGGGGGATCTGAAATGGCAAGCCTTGCAGGCGCGGAACACCCCGTGCCTGCCGCTCCTATTTGGATAGATCGTCTGACATGACTGAACTTTTTTCCCTGATGCCCGAAGCGGTCGGCACTATCGCAGCCGACAGCAAGCAGGCCGTGCTCGAGCAGCTTTCGCAGCGATTCGCCGGCGTTTACGGGCTTGACCCAGTGATGGTGCTCGAACGGATTGAAGAGCGTGAGAAACTCGGCAGCACCGGCTTTGGCCGCGGCGTCGCAATTCCGCACGCGCGGATTCCCGATCTTGGCCGGCCGGTTGGCGCATTTCTGCGGCTGACGACGCCGGTGGCGTTCGATGCTGCTGATGGAATGCCGGTTGATCTGGTGTTCGGGTTGCTTTCACCCGAAGCGGCCGGTGCCGCGCACCTCCATGCGCTGGCCGCGATCAGCCGCCTGATGCGTGATGAGGCGATGCACCGCGCCTTGGGTGAAGCGCCGGGGGCCGAAGCGCTCTATGCGCTGCTGACCGGCTCGATTGAAAAGGACGCGGCGTAATCACGCGGCTCCCCGCCCACCTCGAAGTAGCGGGCCTGATCCGCGCGGTTCAGGCCGCTGGCGGATTTGCCGCAGTCCTTAACAAAGGCGAGCGCGATGCTGGGACGGTCCTGGTCGTTTTGACCGAAAAGGGCGCAAACGCGCGGTTGTTTGAACGGGTTCCCGATGCACAAGGCGATCGCATTTGGACCACTACCAGAGCGCAAGTCGCTGATAATCCGTTTGAATTCAGCGAATACCTGGATCGCCGCAGCGCCCGCGATCCGGATCTGTGGATTATCGAACTGGATATCGCGGATGGTGAACGGTTCATCGGAATAGGCGGCGAAACGGGTTGACTTTGCTGCAGCGCACAATCAAAGGCGCAACACTCTTTGACGCGTAGGCTGCGAATGCGGACATTTCGGTTCGGATTGCAAGCACGCAGACGGGGGGCAGCCGGCAGGATTTCGGCTTGGGGTAACAAACGGCTCGCCGCTTTTCGCTTCAGACCATCCTGCGCGGGCGCGTCCACCGCCCAAGAATGATTTCCTATGAGCCGCAAGCTCCACCAGGCCTCAGCACTTTCTGTGGCCACCATGATAGCATTCGTGATTGCCAGCGCCGATGGTTCGGGCGCAGCCGCACAGACCTTGGGGTCCGTTGCCGCTATCCAGGAACCCGCCACTCAGATTATCACCCAGCCGGTCATCGAAACGCTTCCCGCCCCTGCGGTTGAGGCCAAGACCGACCTGCCCGACGCAAGTCCGTTGGAAGCCCGTCCGATCAAGGCCAGTTCGCTGGCCCAGATGGTTGCCGCCCAGCCCCAACTGGGCGAACTGCCGCGCGAGCTTCACTGCCTCGCCGGGGCGATCTATTTTGAAGCCAAAAGCGAATCGCTGACCGGGCAACTGGCGGTTGGCCGGGTCATCGTCGCCCGTTCAAAGTCGGGCCGTTTCCCCAATTCGTACTGCGGTGTGGTGTTCCAACCCTCGCAGTTCTCGTTCGTGCGGGGCCGCGCAATGCCGGGCATCGCCAAAGCTTCAAAGCAGTGGAAGAACGCCGTGGCGATCGCTCAGATCGCGCATTCCGGCGCTTGGTCCAGCCCGGTTGAAGGCGCGCTGTACTTCCACGCCGCCTATGTCAGCCCCGGCTGGAAACTGCGGCGCGTCGGACGGGTCGAACACCACGTTTTCTATCGATAGGACTGCGCCGGGCAGGCAATGCGCCTGCCCACTGCACTCTAAACCCTGAACTGCACCCAGACCGGCGCATGATCGCTGGCCTTTTCGCGCCCGCGATGATCCTTATCGACTCCGCAAGCAAGCAGCCGGTCAGCCAGTTCGGGTGAAAGCAGCGCGTGGTCGATCCGGAATCCGTGATCGCGTTGCCAGGCACCGGCCTGATAATCCCAATAGGTCCAGACCCCGCCCTGCGGGTTGTGGGTGGCCAGCGCGTCGGTCCAGCCATCGCCGAGCAGGCGGAAATAGGCATCGCGCGATCCGGGCTGCATCAGCGCGTCATCGGCCATTGCTTTTGGCGCCCAGACATCGCTGTCGTGCGGGATCACGTTGTAGTCCCCCAACACGATTGCAGGAACTTCCTCCGCTGCAATTTCGGCCATCCGGTTGCGCAGCCGGTCCATCCAGCGCAGCTTGTAGTCAAATTTCGGACCCGGTTGGGGATTGCCGTTGGGCAGATAGATGCACGCCACCCGGGTGCCGAACACTTCGGCCTCGAGATACCGAGAATGTTCATCCTCCGGCTCGCCCGCCAGGCCGCGTTGGACCTCCACTGGCTTGACCCCATCGGCCAGGATCGCGACGCCGTTAAAACCCTTCTGGCCGTGCCAGATCGCGTGATAACCCAGCTTTTCAAACTCGTCCGCTGGAAAGCCCTCATCCTGAGTCTTGATTTCCTGCAAGCAAGCAACCGCCGGGCGAGTCTCCTCAAGCCATTCCAGCAAGCGCGGCAGCCGCGCCTTGATTCCGTTGATATTGAAACTCGCGATTTTCATACCGCGAAGCTGGATCCGCATCCGCAGCCCGCGCTGGCGTTGGGGTTTGTCACTTTGAAGGCCGATCCGCCGAGCGATTCGACGTAATCGACCTCGCTACCCGCTACCAGTTCCAGGCTCATCGAATCGACCACCAGTGTGACCCCATCTTGCTCGATTACCAAATCATCGGCGTCGGGCCCGTCATCCAGTCCGAATTTGTATTGAAAGCCGGAACAGCCGCCACCTTCGACCGCCAGCCGCAGCACTGCGGGCTTGCCCTGCTTGGCCGCAATCGCGGCAACGCGCGCGGCGGCGGAGGGGCTGAGTGTCATTGTCTGGCTGTCCATAGCCCGCAATGTAGGGTGTGCTGGCCGGGCGGGCAAGGAATCACGCGCTCTGGATATAGCTGCGCATCGCCTCGGCCTCGGATTCGATCCGTTCGATCCGGTATTTGACCAGATCGCCGATCGACACGAAGTCGCGAACCGCCTCTCCCTCGATCACCGGCAAGTGGCGGATCCGGCGGCGGGTCATCAGGCCCAGCGCGTCCATCACGTCGGTGGCGGGATCAACCGTGATCGGCGGCGATGTCATCACTTCGCCCACAGTCTTGTCGAGCATGGCCGGGCCGTGCGCTGCCAATTGGTAAACCACATCGCGTTCAGAGAAGATTCCGGCGATCTTGCCGCCGGCATAGACTGGCAGGGCACCGATCCGCTTTTCGGCCAGCAATTTGACCGCATCTCCTACGCTGGTGCTGGTGTCGCAGCCGACAATATCGCTGCCACGCCCTTCGATCAGTCGCGCAATTGTCATGGCAACGCTCCCGGGTGTTTGTTTCGTGCCGCGATGATGACACGATCCGGGGGCTTTGGCGAGTCAGGGGCGCTACGGCGTTTCCGGCGCGGGATAGAGTCGGAATTCCTCGACCGGAGCGCCGCCGACAAGGTGTTCCTGGATGATCCGTTCGAGCACCGGCTTGGTGCAGGAATGATACCAGATGCCTTCGGGATAGACCACCGCGACCGGCCCGGCTGCGCAGACTCTGAAGCAATCGGCCTTGGTCCGGGCAATCCCCCCGTCGCGATCCAGACCCAGTTCGCGCAATCGCTTTTTGAGGAACTTCCACGCCGCTGAGCCAACTTCGGCCGAGCAGCATTCGCCCTTCTGGGCCTCGGCACACAGAAAGATGTGGCGCCGGGTTTTGTCCGCGCCATTGGTGCCAAGCGCAGCGCGGGCGCGGGCCAGTTCAGCGGGATCAAGGCTCATGCCGAAAGGCTCCATTGCGCCAGAACCGCGCGGTAATCCTCGGCGATCGGGGTGGGTTTGTCATCGGCGATCGCGACCAGTGTCGAGCTGGCGAAGGCCACCGCGCGGCCATTCTGGACCAGCAATTGCACGACCGTCCAGCTCGAATTGCCGACCCGCGCAACTCCGCAATGAACCGTCACCGGATCGGGGAAGTGACCCTGGCTAAGGTATTCCATCGCCACGCTGGCGACCATCGCTCGGCGTGCGCCAATCTTGATGACGCTGCCCAGGGCCAGATTGAACCGAACCCGGGCATCTTCCATCATCGCCGCCAACGCAACATTGTTGAGGTGCTGGTTGGGGTCGATATCGGCGAACCGGGTGGTGATCTGGTGCGCGAACGGATAGCGCGCGGGATCGAGCAACAGCGCGTCAGGGCGGGCCATCGCGCTAGTCTTGCTTGTCGAGGAAGGCTGTCATGCCAGCCGAACTAGCGCAGCCGGGGCGGACGGCCTAGAATCTTTTCCACTTACGTGGAAGCATCACCAGCCCGCCCCCCTCCCGGCCACCCATTCAGGGTACTCTCGTGGGTGGCCGGGTGGGGGAGCGGGCTGGTGATGCCCCGTTTCATTGCAATTGAAACAGACTCTAGCCCTTCTTGCCGACGATCCGGGCGATTTCAGTGGCAACCAGCTTTTCGACCAGCGGTGGCAGGTTCTTGTCGAGCCATTCGGCCAGCGCCGGGCGGAGCAGTTCGCGCACCAGACCCTCAAGCGAAGTTTCACCCGAACGTACGATCTGCGGTGCGGCGCGCGGTTCGGCCATTATGGCCAATGCGGCAAGTGATTCGCTGATCGAGCTGGCAGCATTTTCCGCAATCAGCGGAGCCTCGCCCGCCGCCTCTGGCGCATCGTCATCGGCCATGCACTGACCGATTGCGCCCAGATCGAGCACGTCGTCGTCGTCTTCCATTGCGGGTTCTGGCGCGGGTTCGCTGCGGGGTTCACGCTCACGACGTTGCTCGGCCGCAAGGTCACGGCTGTCGCGCGCAATAACTTTTTTGATCGAATCGAGGATTTCCTCGACCGAAGGTTCACCGATCTGGCGCATCGCCCACACTCCACGCCGTCCCGCAGCGGGACAGAATCACTGCGTCGTTACTGAACCGTCCTGCGCCTTGGTGTCAACGGTGCGTGTCGAGACCGGTTTGGGATCGGGATTGTCGTTCCAATCCCAGACGCTGCCGCGGACATTGCTGTAATTGACGCCCGGATCGTACAGCACCCCGCCATCAAGCCCGAGATCGCGGGCTTCGACTTTGCCCATCGCCGCCAGCAGGTTGAAGCCGGCGACATAAGCGTTGCGCTTGGCGGTGACCAATTGGACTTGCGCGTTGAGCAGTTCGTTCTCGGCATTCAAGATGTCGAGGATCGTGCGGTTGCCGACGCTGTTTTCAGCGCGGACACCTTCAAGGCTCAATTCCGCAGCGTCGACTGCGGTTTGCGATGTGGCGATCAGCGACTGGGCTGCGGTCCACTGGGCAAAGGCGGCGCGAACCGTTGAAATGATCAGGCGCTCGATCCCGATTTCCTGTTCCATCGAAGCGTTTTCGCGGGCCTGAGCCTGACGCCGCTGGGCCGCTGGCAAGCCGCCCTGGAACAGCGGCACACTGGCGCGGACACCGACAGTGCTGTTGGTTGTGCTTTGGACTGTACCGGGAATCTTGTTGCTGCCCAGATAATCATTGTAGCCGCTATTGGCGAAGACCGAGACGCGCGGCAGGCGGTTCGCGCCCACTGCGGCAGTATCGAACCCGGCGGCCTTGGCGCGCTGGCGGGCGGCTAGCAGGTCGGGGTTCGATTCGAGCGCGATTTCAACGGCATCATCGGCGTTGGCGGGCAAGCCGACCAGCGGCGGCGGGGTCTGGAGATTGTCCGGAGCCTTGCCAACGATCTGGATATAGCGCTCGCGCGCAGAAATCAGGTTTGCTTCGGCACTGCGAGTCGCGCCGCGCGCGGTGGCGAGGCGCGATTCGGATTGCGCGACATCGGTGCGGGTCAGATCGCCGATTTCAAACCGGTCCTTGGTCGCCTGCAGGTTGACCGCGAGCCGCTGAACATTGGCGCGGTTCAGTTTAACCACTGCTTCGGCCAGAATCACGTCCATATAGACTGCGACGACTTGGCTGAACACGCCGCTTTCCACCGCGCGCAGATCGGCCCGCCCGGCATCGACCCGGGTTTCAGCGGCGCGGATCGAATTCTTGATCCCGCCGCCGGCATAGACCGGCATCGCAAGGTTGAGCTGCGCATCGAAATTGCGATCGGGTGCCAACGGGTTCGATGATGATCCTTCGACGAATTCGCTGTAGCTGGCCGTGCCCGAAAGCGACGGCAGCCTGGCTGAGCGGGCGATTGGCACGCCTTCATCGACCGCGCGCTGCTGGGCCCGGGCGGCCTGTATCGTCGGGTTGGAGTTATAGGCCATCACCAACGCTTCGCGCAGCTCATCGGCCAGCACCGGCGCGGTGATCATTGCCGCCATCCCGGCGATCAGCGCCTGACGCGCAATACGTGAACCCAGCGGCCGTGCCATCGATCAAAAACTCCAAGCCTGTGGTGCGGCAAATTCGCCGAGCACCGGAATACCCACTTCGGCCAGCGGAGTAAGCTCCACCGTGCCGCCGTTCTTGCCGCCTGCGGCCAGTCGGGTCACCCCGCGCAGGACCAGCCCGGACACGATCCGGCCGCCATCTTGTAAAGCCGCGACCAGATTGCCCGGCAGCGCCACAACCGCGCCGTCGATCAGGATCAAGCTGAACGCTGCGCCTGATTGCAGGGCAAGCGCGCCCGCCGCATCAACGGTTTCGACCGACTGCACCAAGGGTTCGACCAGCGCCGAGAGATAGCCTGATTGGCTGATCACCAGCACTTTGTCTTCCGCTTGCGGCGCAGCTTCGGCGAGCAGCATCGCCTGAACCAGTGGAGCGGGGAGGGCGTGTGCCTTATCAATCGGGATCGCCCGGTCGATATAGGCATGGCCGCGGGCTGCAACCGGGACGTAGTCTTCGCGCGGAACCCGCGCCATCGCGGCCAGCAGCCAGTCCTGGTTGATCCCCGATACGCGCAGCTGGCTATCGATCATCGCGCGGCGGGCGGCGCTCAGCGCGTCGTGCTGGGACAGTATGGACTGGGCGGCAAGGGTCATGGGAGGGGCCTCTGACTGACTGTATTGCACAGACAACACAGTAACGCAATTCCTTCGCCTCTTAAGCCAAGCACCGTTTCGCGCCAAGCGCTTTGACGGCAAGGCATTTGCGGGACTATGGGGGCCCTCGAAACACTGTTCCCGCAAAAAGAGGTGTGCCCGTGACCATGGTGACAATCCGCGAGGAAGACCTGATCGAAAGCGTGGCCGATGCGCTGCAATTCATCAGCTATTTCCACCCGATGGACTACATCCGCGCACTGGGCGATGCCTATGAGGCGGAACAGGGGCCGGCGGCGAAAGATGCGATCGCCCAGATCCTGACCAACAGCCGGATGTGCGCCGAAGGGCACCGTCCAATCTGTCAGGATACCGGGATCGTCAACGTCTTCGTCAAATGGGGCCAGGATTGCCGACTGGGATCAGCCCGCGGCCTGCAGGACGTTGTCGATGAAGGGGTCCGCCGGGCCTATCTCCACCCCGACAACAAGCTGCGCGCCTCGATTCTGGCCGATCCGGCCTTCACCCGCCGCAACACCCGCGACAACACCCCGTGCGTGCTACACGTGACCATGGTGCCGGGCGCCACGGTTTCAATCGATGTCGCGGCCAAGGGCGGCGGATCTGAAAACAAATCGAAGTTCAAGATGATGAATCCCAGCGACAACATCGTCGAATGGGTGGTCGAAATGCTCCCACAAATGGGTGCTGGCTGGTGCCCGCCGGGGATGCTCGGGATCGGGATCGGCGGCACCGCCGAACACTGCATGGTGCTGGCCAAGCAAAGCCTGATGGAGCCGATCGACATGGCCCAGCTTAAACTGCGCGGGCCGAAAAGCGATATCGAGGCGATGCGGATCGAAATTTTCGATCGGGTCAACGCGCTCGGCATCGGGGCGCAGGGGCTGGGCGGGCTTTCAACCATTCTCGACGTGAAAATCTACGATGCGCCGTGCCATGCCGCGGGCAAGCCGGTAGCGATGATCCCCAACTGCGCCGCCACCCGCCATGCGCATTTTACGCTTAATGGCAGCGGCCCGGCCTATCTGGAAAAGCCCAACCTGAACGAATGGCCCGACGTCCACTGGACGCCCGACAAAGCGGCCAAGCGGGTCAACCTCGACAGCCTGACCCGGACCGAAGTCGAAGGCTGGAAACAGGGCGACCGGCTGCTGCTGAGCGGCAAAATGCTGACCGGGCGTGACGCCGCGCACAAACGGATTCAGGAAATGCTTGCGAAAGGCGTCGCGCTGCCGGTCGAGTTCAAGAACCGCGCGATCTACTACGTCGGCCCGGTTGACCCGGTGATGGGCGAAGTGATGGGG
>JANMHL010000123.1:0-14409 GCA_031375125.1 Novosphingobium sp.
TGGCCAGTGTCTGAGCGGCCCGGCCCCAACGTCTATTCCATCGCCGCGCATCGCGGCTTTGCTGATGCGCTGGTCGCCGGGCTGATCCCGCGTTACGCCGACAAGGATCTGGGGCTGGCGCGGCTGACGCTGCTGCTGCCCCAGATCCTTGTCGGCGTAACGCGGGATCAACCCGGCGACCAGCGCATCAGCAAAGCCGCGATGCGCGGCGATGGAATAGACGTTGGGGCCGGGCCGCTCAACCACTGGCCAGCGCCGTCTCGGTCAGCCCGATCGCGGCGGGATAGCCGACATCGTACCACTGTCCGTCATGGACCAGCCCGAAACAGCGCCCCTGCGCAATCGCGCGGTCCCAGAACACGTTGGTGGAAAATACCTCGGCGGGCGGATCGCAGACAATCGCTTTCGCCAGCAGCTGGATCCCGGTCCACACGAATGGCCGGTGCCGCTTGGGCCCATCGCGCGACAGGCGGCCTTCGGTGTCCATGTCAAAATCGCCGTCGCCTTGGGTATTTCCGGCCTGCGCATGGGGCACGACAAGCATCAGCACGTCCATTCGGTCCGCGTCCCAAGCCTGCGCCAGATCGGCCAAGGCGTTGCTGCCTTCATCGACCCACCAGTTGTCGGCATTGACGCAATAGAACGGGTCGGCGCCAATTTGCGGCAAGGCTTTGATCAGCCCGCCGCCGGTATCCAGCAACAGCTGCCGCTCGTCTGAAATGGTCACAGCAAAATCCGCCGCGTGGGCCGCCAGATGGGCTTCGATTTGGTCGGGCAGGTAATGCACATTGACCACGATCCGGCCAATCCCGGCACTGCGCAACTGATCAAGCACGTGATCGAGCAACGTCATTCCCGCGACCTGGACCAGCGGCTTGGGCCGGTCAGCGGTCAGCGGCATCATCCGGGTGCCCATGCCAGCCGCCATCACCATCGCCGTATCGGGAACTGGCTTCATGCCGAAAAGCTGCCCCCGCCCGCGCTGCGCAGTTCAGCCGGGACATTGACATCGAACCACGCCGCCACCGGGGCCAGCGCCGGGTGCGACAGATCGCGTTCTAGATGGGCCCAGACGCGCGGAATATAGTCGAGGTAACGCGGCTTGCCATCGCGCTTCCACAGCCGCACGAAAATGCCGATGATCTTGGCATTACGTTGTGCCCCAAGCCGGGCATAGTCGGCCAGAAAATCGTCGCCCGGCTTGGCCTTCGCGACATAATAATCGAACATTTCCGTCTCCAGCTCGCCCGACACATCGCGGCGGGCGTCCTGCAGCAGCGAAACCAAATCATAAGCCGGGTGGCCGACCAGCGCGTCCTGAAAATCGAGCAGACCCTGATTGTGAAGTCCGCCCAGCAACATGATGTTTTCGGCGTGGTAATCGCGCAGGACAGTCACCCCGGGCCGCTGCCGGGAGAGCAGTTCGCCCAGCGTCTTTTCCCATGCCGCGATGTAACCTGGTCCATCGATGTACAGGTTCTGCGCCGGACAATACCAATCAGTGAACAGGCTCGCTTCGCGCTTATATTCGCTCATCGAATAGTCGAGGAACGGTCCCGGCGGCAGGCGGTGCAGATCGGTCAGCGCGTCAATCGCGGCGCGGTAAACCTCGCCCTGATCGGCGGGCCAGCTATCGAGATATTCGCGCATCCGCACTTCGCCGAAATCTTCGAGCAGGACCAGCCCGCGCGCGGCATCTTCGGCCAATATATAAGGCGCACGCATTCCATTGGCATCGAGCCATTTGGCCGCGCGCAGGAACGGTGCCGGATCTTCGTTGGGCGGCGGCGCGTCCATCAGCATTGCGGTCTTTTCGCCGCGCTG
The DNA here is from genome assembly GCA_031375125.1 of Novosphingobium sp. GTDB lineage: Bacteria > Pseudomonadota > Alphaproteobacteria > Sphingomonadales > Sphingomonadaceae > Novosphingobium. The sequence goes on from JANMHL010000123.1 coordinate 1,825, forward strand.
GACGCGGAAATAGCGGCGAAACGAGGCATCGCCAGCCAATGGCGCGATCACAGCATCACGCCAGCCAGCAGCGGCAAGGAAGGCGTCAACGCCGTCGGGCAGATTTTCACTCATCCCAACCGCCCTAGCCAATCCGCCCCCGGTTCGACAATCGCAATCCGCCCCGTTTCCGCAGTTTCGAGCGTGATGGAAAGGCAGCCCGGCTCGCTCGCGAAACCACCGGCCATTTCCGGCCATTCAGCGATCAAAACAGCGCCTTGCCGGTAATCATCTAGTCCAATCTCTTCGGCCTCTGCCGGGTGTTTCAACCGATAGAAATCAGCATGGACCAGCGGCAAGCGCAGGCTTGGCGGATCATAGGTTTCGATGATGGTGAATGTCGGCGAGGGAACGTCGCCGTAATAACCCAGCGCGGCAATAATCGCGCGGGCCAGCGTGGTCTTGCCGGTGCCGAGCGTGCCCGACAGCGCAACCACATCGCCGGGCCGCAATACGGCGGCGATCTGCGCGCCAAACCGCTCCATCGCGGCAAGATCGGGCAGCGCCAAAGAAAACCCGTTCGTCATTGCGAGCGAAGCGAAGCAATCCAGCGCGGTTTACGCGGCTCTGGATTGCCGCGGGGCTTCGCCCCTCGCAATGACGAGAAGAGAAGGATGGTCATGGCAGTTCGACGATCGCCGCAGTCCCCTGCCCCGGCTCGGACAGCAATTCCAGACTGCCGCCGTGCGCCTCGATCAGTTGTCGCGCTAGCGGCAGGCCGAGGCCCTGGCGTCGCTCCACGCCCTTGCCATCAGCGCTGACTTTGATCCCTTCGAGCGCGCGGGCCAAAGTGGCGGGGTCCATACCGGCGCCATTATCGGAAATCACAATCCGCGCCTTGCCCTTGTGCCCTGCCAGTTCGACCAGCAGCCGTCCGCCCGGCGGGGTCGCGATCACGGCATTGTCGAGCAAGTGCCCGATCGCCCGGGCGAGCCGCCGCTTATCGCCCTCGATCCGCCCCACGCCCTTGTCCCCGCGCAGGTCGAGCGCCAGGCCAGCGGCCTTGATCCGCTCGCCCCGGTCTTCGACCAGCTGGGTCACGAACGGTAACAGATCGATCTCCTCCCGCGCCAGCGGCAGCATCCCGGCTTCGCTTTGCGAGAGGTCGAGAACGGATTCGATTTGTTCTCCAAGTCGTTCAACCGATTGCAAAATCGCCCCGACATATTCCTTGCCGCTATCAGACAGATCGCCGCCCAGCCCGGCCTCCAGCAGTTCCGCGAACCCGCCGATCGAGGTCAGCGGCGTGCGGAATTCGTAGCTCATGTTGGCGAGGAACCGGGTCTTCATCGAATCCGCTTCTTCCAGCGCGGCGGCACGCTGTTTCAGCGCCTCTTCGGCTTTCTGCGAATCGGTGATGTCGAGCACGGTCAGCAGGCCGTTGCCATCGGGCAGTGGCACCCCGGCAAATTCGAGCGTCCGCCCATCGGCCAACACCGCGCGCCCGCCGGTTTGCTTGCGGTCCAGCGTCGCCGCCCGGACCACATCGCCGACCGCCTTGGCCTTGCCCGGCTTGGCCAGCGCGCGGGCGATTTCGTCCAGCAAGTTTTCAACCCGCGGGTGGGTATCGAGGAAGCTGTCCTCCAGCCCCCAATCGGCTGCAAACCGCCGGTTCCACAGCTGCAACCGGCCATCAGGCGCAAACACCGCCAGCGATTCAAACAGGCTGTCGAACGTCGCCGTCCGGGTCCGTAGCAGCGTGTCGCGCGCGGCGGACAGTTGCAGCTGCTCGGTCCGGTCCTCAGCAATCAGCATCAGCCCGCCATCGGGCAGCGGCTGCGCAACGATCCGCACATGGGTGCCATCGCCCAGCACCCAGGCTTCTTCCTGTGCCGCGCTGGCAGTGAACCACCCTGCCCGCTCACGCCGCCAGGCCGGGAAATCGCGCGCCTCCGGAATTCGCCCGGCATCGCGGGCTAGATCGAGCCAGCGTTCGAACATCGGCGGATCGAGCATGACCGTGCTTTTGAGCGCGAAAATTCGCTGGAACGGCGGGTTGGCAAAAGTCAGCTGACGCTTGGCATCAAACTGCGCGACCCCGGCCGAGAACTGATCGAGCATCGCCCGCTGCGCATCGCGGAACGCCTTCAGCGTGCGGGCCAGCTCCTCCATTTCCTCAACATCGACTGCATAGCCAGCCACGCCCTCATTCCCGAGCGGCAGGTCGGACACGCGGAAGGCGCGGCGCTGTCCGGCTATGGTGACCGAAACCATCCGCTCGATCGGCAACTGCTTGCCCGCCGCCTGTAGCGCGATTTGTTTGGCGGTCAGCCCGTCGACGCTTTCGACCAGTTCAATCCCGTCTTCGGCGACTTGCCGCGCGTCGGTCCCGGCAACGGCGGCGACATAAGCCTGATTGACCAGCCGCAGATCGCCGTCTGGCCCGCGGAACCACATCGGCATTGGCGCCGCTTCGATCAGGCCCACAAGTGCCGCAAAATCGCCCCGCGCTCGCGCTGCGTCATCGCGCAGCTGGACCAGTTCGCTCTCGCTATCAGAAAAATCGAACACCCAGACCAGCGCCGCGCCGCCCGGCGAAACCTGCGGATCGGCCAGATGCCCGCGCAACGCCAGACTGCGCTTCGATCCGCGCGGGGTGGCGACCATCCTGAAAGGTGCGGCGGTGCGCTGGCAGCGGCGCACCGCCTCGGTCAGTTCGGTCAGCTTTTCAGTGGTGAGGCCCCCGCCGCCGCCATCGATCCGCCCGCCATCCAGCTCGGTCAGGAATTGCGGGACGGCATCGAGCCCGAGCCAGCCGGCCAGCCGCTGCGGCGCTTCGATCTTGCCATCAGCGCGCACCAGTAGCGGCAGCGCCGGGCTTTCATCGACCATCCGCCCCAGCCGCTTGGCATGGCGCAACCCGCCCTCGGCCTTGCGCTCACGCACGCGGGCCGAGCCCAGCGCCCAAAGGGCAGCCATGGTCCACCCGGCCAACATCAGGCCAAGCAGCACCAGCGCGGTGGGAGAAAGCGTCATGGCCGACAGCTATGCGCGCAGGGCCGCAATGGCAAGCGGCGGTCCTTGATCCTTCCCATTTTCACGCAGTGCAAATGGGGAGTTGGCAGTGCGTAGCGCTGACGGAGGGGTTACTTCGCCAGCGTCGCAGCCCCTCGGCCTCACCTTTGGCCGATCCACCTCCCCATTTGTGGCATCCGCCAAAAATGGAGAGGAGCTAGCTAGGATCAATACCGGTAATGGTCTGGCTTGAACGGGCCTGACGTCGGCACGCCGATATAGTCGGCCTGCTGCTGGCTCAGCGTGGTCAGCTTGACCCCGAGCTTTTCCAGATGCAGCGCGGCGACCTTTTCGTCGAGGTGCTTGGGCAGGACATAGACTTCGTTCTTGTACTGCGCCGGGTTGGTGAACAGTTCGATCTGGGCCAGCGTCTGGTTGGTGAAGCTGGCGCTCATCACAAAGCTGGGGTGGCCGGTGCCGCAGCCCAGATTGACCAGGCGGCCCTTGGCCAGCACGATGATCTGCTTGCCGTCCGGGAACTCGACCAGATCGGTGCCGGGCTTGACCTCGGTCCACTTGTAATTGTCGAGCGCAGCGATCTGAATTTCGCTGTCGAAATGCCCGATGTTGCAGACGATGCTCATCGGCTTCATCGCCTTCATGTGCTCGGCGGTGATGACATCGGCGTTGCCGGTGGCGGTGCAGAATATATCGCAGCGCTGGACCGCATCTTCCATCGTCACCACTTCAAAACCCTCCATCGCCGCCTGCAGCGCGCAAATCGGATCGACTTCGGTGACCATCACGCGGGCGCCGCCATTGCGGAGTGACTGGGCCGAACCCTTGCCAACATCGCCGAATCCGGCAACGCAGGCGACCTTGCCGGCCAGCATCACGTCGGTCGCACGGCGGATCGCGTCGACCAGCGATTCCTTGCAGCCATAAAGGTTGTCGAACTTTGACTTGGTCACGCTGTCATTCACGTTGATCGCCGGGAACGGCAGCTTGCCGTCTTTTGCGATCTGATAGAGCCGGTGGACGCCAGTGGTGGTTTCCTCTGACACGCCCTTGATGTGCGCAACCGACATGGTCAGGTAGCCGGGCTTTTTCTTGAGGAACGCGTTCAGCGCCCGGACGAATTCGATTTCTTCGGCATTGCTGGGTTCGAACAGGTCTTCGCCCGCTTCAACTCGCGCGCCCCACAGCGCAAACATGGTGGCATCGCCGCCATCATCGAGGATCAGGTTGGCAGTGCGGCCGGTACCGTCATCCCAGTCAAAGATCGAACCGACATAGTCCCAATATTCGGTCAGGCTTTCACCCTTTACCGCGAACACAGGAATACCCGCCGCCGCAATCGCAGCAGCAGCGTGGTCTTGAGTCGAAAAGATGTTGCAAGTTGCCCAACGGACTTCGGCGCCCAGCGCGGTCAGTGTTTCGATCAGCACAGCGGTCTGGATCGTCATGTGCAGCGATCCGGTGATCCGCGCGCCCTTCAGCGGCTGGCTCGGCCCGAATTCCTGCCGCAGCGCCATCAGGCCCGGCATTTCGGTTTCGGCAATCCGGATTTCGGCGCGGCCAAATTCGGCTAGGCCGATGTCGGCGATCACATAGTCTTTGGCCACGGCGAGCTGCTCCTGTCTTGTTTCAAACAGCGCCGCCCAAAAAAACGAGCGGCGCCAAACTGACGCCGCCCTTAGCTGCTTGCCACACGAGAGGCAAATATAACGATTGCTTTATATCTTTTTTCGAGATGAAGAGGGTGCGCCGTGCGATCCTGTGTTTAGGTTTATCGGCGCACGCGCTTCATCCAGTTCCGGTGCTATCCTGCCCCCAAGACGCTCCCGGACCCCGCCACCAGCGGGGTTGGCAATTTCCGATCAGTGCAGCCAGGCCAATTGGCGCGGGCTGCCGAGCAGTTCATCGGCGGCCTCGACCAGCGGCTGGGTTCCGCGCATCGTCGCCAGCGTTCCGGCGACTTGTTTCAACTGACCGCAGCTAAGCCATGGGTGTCCCTGACCATAGGCGTTCGCCATCTGAACGCTGAGCCGGTCGAGCGCGCGGTTGGCACCAGCGGCGCCATAGCGCTTGGCGTAATCGGCTTTCAGCTCGTCGCTGGCGGCATTCAGCGTGCCGAGGTGCGCGGTGGTAAAGCGGCCATATTCCGAATTGAAATTGTCCGCCGTGGTCCGGCAGCGCAGGCCAGTGACCATCAGCATTATGTCCAACCGGCGCAATTTTTCAGCCTGGCCCATCCCCCCCGCTGCGCTGGCGGGAACGGTGAATAGCATTGATATTGCGGCAAGGCTGGCCGCGACCCCTTTTGTCATTTTCATGTGCTGACTCCCGGCGGGCTGGTCCCCGCATTCGAGACAATGCAGCAGTGGGTTTACGCTTTCTTAAAGCGGCGCAGTAAAGCGAAATTAAGCATGGGCCGGGCGGTTGCCCTGCGCGCGCAGCGTCCTATATCCGGTGTGGAATTTCAAACACCCAATCCAGGAGACGAACGATGACAATCGCTGTTGGCGACAAGCTGCCCGATGTGAAACTGGTCAAGGCCACTGCCGACGGCCCAGAAGCGGTGCAGGCCGCCGATTTCTTCGCGGGCAAGCGCGTGGCGCTATTCTCGGTGCCCGGCGCTTTCACCCCGACCTGCTCGGCCAAGCACCTGCCGGGCTTTGTCGACAAGGCCGCTGATCTGAAAGCCAAAGGGATCGACGAGATCGCTTGCACCGCGGTCAACGATCCGTTCGTGCTGGGTGCCTGGAACAAGAGCGGCGGCAGCGATGACGTGACCATGCTGGCCGATGGCAATGGCGATTTCGCCGAAGCCTTGGGCCTGACCATGGACGGCAGCGCGTTTGGCCTGGGCAAGCGCGGCCAGCGGTTCTCGATGGTGGTCAATGACGGCACCGTCGAACAGCTCAATGTCGAAGGTCCGGGCGAATTCAAGGTCAGCTCGGCCGAATATATGCTCGAACAGCTCTAAACCGATGTTTTGGGGGCAGCTGGCGATCAAGGCGTTGTTATCCGGCGCGCTGATCGCGGCTGCCTCTGAATTTGCACGCCGCAGCCCCGGCTGGGGCGGGCTGATTGCCAGCTTGCCGTTGGTTTCGACGCTCGCGATGATCTGGCTGTGGCGCGATACCGGCGATGCGGCGCGGGTCGCCGATATGGCGATATCCTCGACCCTTTATGTCATGGCTTCGCTGCCCGCTTTCGTACTGCTGGCAGTGCTGCTGCGCAAAGGGCTGGCGTTTCCGCTGGCCATGGCGGCCTTCGCGCTATGCGGCTGGCTCGGTTACCGGCTGCTGCAACTGGGCGGCGCTCGGCTGGGCTGGCCGGTTTAGGAATCGGGTATCGCGTAAGTCACGGTCGCCTGCCCGACAGGCCGCGCGCGATCATCCTGCCACAGCAAAACATCGACCGTTGCCAGCCGCCGCCCAAGCCGGAGCAGTTTCGCCTCCGCGAAAAACCGCTCAAGCCTCACCCCGCGCAAAAACGAATAGTTCAGGTTGCTGGTCACTGCCATCGCAACCGGACCGATATGCGCGAGGATAACCGCATAGGCAGCATGGTCGGCCAAGCCCATTTGGGTGGGTCCGGAGACCAAATTGCCCGGACGCTGATTGGCCGCCACCGGATCGAACGCAAGCAAGGCCCGGCCCCCATCCAGTTCAAGCAGCTTGGTCGGCTGCTCCCGGTCGGGGAACGCCTGACCAAAAAAAGCCTCAAGCTCGGCAATCGTCATTACCGGCTGGAGCGGACCTGCCACGATCAATAGCCCATCAGGCTCAGCACTTCCTTGCGGCTGCGATGGTCATCCAGAAAGCAGCCCATGAGGCGGCTGGTGACCATGCTAACCCCGGGGGTCTTGACTCCGCGCCCGGTCATGCAGCCGTGCTGGGCTTCGATCACCACGGCCACGCCGTGCGGCTTCAGATTATCCCAGATGCACTGCGCGACTTCGGCAGTCAGCCGTTCCTGAATTTGCAGCCGCCGGGCATAGGCGTGGAGCACTCGCGCCAGTTTGGAAATGCCGACCACGCTGTCGCTCGGCATATAGGCGATCGAGGCCCGACCGGTAATCGGCGCCATGTGGTGTTCGCAGTGCGACTGGAACGGAATGTCCTTCAGCAACACCAATTCGTTGTAACCGCCCACTTCGGCAAATTGGCGCGACAGGTGATGCGCCGGATCTTCCTTGTAGCCCTCGCAATATTCCTTCCACGCCCGCGCCACGCGCGAGGGGGTATCGAGCAAGCCTTCGCGGGTCGGATCATCGCCAGACCAGCGGATCAGCGTGCGGATCGCATCCTGCACTTCGGTGGGGACCGCCGGTTTGGCATTCGGTTTATGGTCGGAATCGTCGCAGCCCATGTTGTCCTTCTCCATCAGCCCGGCCGCCGCAGCAAACCGCCCCGGCGAAACAGGCCGCGCTTGCTGCTGAAAGGCTCGAACAATTCTTCGGGCCGCTCCGGATCGAGCAACGCGTTATCGGCGATCGCTTTCTCTGCATCGGTCAGCGGACGCAAGACAAAAGGCTCGAGCCGCTTACTGTCTTTAGGGGCACATTCGATCAAGTCGATCATCGATCCGTTTTTGGCCAATGCTGCAGCGACAGCCGCCTTGTCGAGACCGAGATGCTCGGCCAGCAGGGTCACCCGCAGCCGCGCGATGGGGGCGCCGGCATGATCGTTGCCGGGCCGGGCCGCATCGATAAACAAATCGCATTCGCTATCCAGCCCCATCGAACGGTTGTTGAGATTGGCCGATCCAATCCTGACCACCTCGTCATCGATGATCATAGTCTTGGAATGGACATAGATCGCGGTTCCAGCCGCATTCACCGGCGTATAAATACGAAACCGCCGCGCATGATCGCCCTGCGCAATCGCATGGAACAACTGCACCCGCGCGCCATCCATCGCGGCCTGTTCCAGCCAGCCATCGGCGCTGACCGGGTTGATCAGCACAATTTCCGGGGGGTCCGGTTCCGTCACCCGCGCAGCGATTGCCTCGGCCACGGTGCGTGAGGCGAAGTATTGGCTTTCGGCGTAGATGAAGCGTTTGGCCCGGCGGATATGTTCGAGGAACAGCGCCTCAATTTCGCGCACCTCGTCCAGCCCGCCCCAGGCTGAGCGGGTTCGGGCGATCCCGATCTCGACATCACGGAATTCGGCCCGCAGCATCGGCGGCCAGGCGCTCTCGGCTTGCGGTGCGCAGGGCAGCAGCGGTTCGGCCCCGGCCTGAACCCAGCGTTGGCGCCCCAATTCGGCCAGCGCCGCCGCCGCTTCGCCTTCGACCATTACCGAAAGATCGTGCCAGGGACCATAAAGCCGCGCGCCATAGGGGCGGCGGCGGCGGGGATCGGCTTCAAGGTGTTCGGGCGTATCCCAGCGGTCGCTGGTCATGTCGATCCCGCCGCAGACCGCAAATTTGTCATCAATCACGATGATCTTCTGATGATGGCTACACCCCAGCGGGTGGGCCGAATCAAATTTGAACGCGATTCCGGGACTGAACCACCAGCGGATCAAATCGACGATCATTGATCCACGGAAAATGAACTTCAGCGCCCCGAAATTCCATTTCAGCACCCGGACCTCGAGGCCCTTGGTGCGCTGGACCAGCCAGATCACAAAGGCGCCCAGCCGCGCCGGCTGCACTCCGCGGTCGGGCAGATTGTAGAACTTGCGCCCCGGCCCCAGCCGAACCCGGGTATCGAAATCCCAGCCGATCATGTGAATCCGCTGTTTCGCCTCCAGCATCGCGTGCTGCATCAGCGAGAAATAGGCGGCGGCATCGATTACCACGTGCGCGCGGCTGGCGCGGACATAGCGCCACACCGAGGGCGAAGGGTCGGTCTCTGGCGCGGGAACGGTCATTATCACCACCCCTACTCTTTGCCGCACGCCGCGTCACGCCTTCCCCGCCGGGTCAAGCTGTGACATGGCCTGTACCATGGAACGCCCCCAACCCGACCGGCTGGAGCCGCTGCGCCGGATTGCCCGACTGATCCCCGGCGGCATGGTGCTGGGGCGGCAGCTGCGGCGACTGGCCAATCCCGACCTGCGCGAGATTGCGCGGCTGCAAGCGGACGAAGCCGGGCGGTTGCTGCAGCCTTTTCCGGATACGGCTGAGGATCGCTACCCCGAACTGTTCGATGCGCTGGCCGCGCGGCTGGCGGCCCTTCCCGCCCCGCGGATCCTATCGTTCGGCTGCTCCACCGGCGCCGAAGTGCGCGCATTGCTGCGCCGCCTGCCGCGGGCCCGGATGGTCGGACTGGACCTCAACCGGCGGGCCTTGGCGCAGGCCAAGGCTGCCGATCCCGGCGGAGACTACCGGCTGTGCGGAGCGCCGCAGCCGGGCGAACGATTCGATGCGATTGTGGCGATGGCCGTGCTGCGGCATGGCCAGCTTGAGGCCGAACGGCCCGGGACCTGCGCTGCGATCATGCCCTTTACCCGGTTCGCCGAGACGCTGGCCGCGCTTGACCCGGCACTTGAACCGGGCGGCTGGCTGGCCATTGGTAACGCCCATTTCCGGTTTTCAGACTGGCCCGGCGCGGCGAACTATCGCGCCGATGTGGCCGCGTTCCCGGACCTCAGCGAACCAACTTTACTCTATGGGCCGGATAACCGCCGGATCGAGCCGCCGGGGCCAATCGCGGTACTGCACCAAAAGGCAGGCTGAACCCGCCCAAACAAAAAAGCCCTCCAGATGGAGGGCCTTGAGGTAATGGTGCGCCCGGAACGATTCGAACGTCCGACCCTCAGATTCGTAGTCTGATGCTCTATCCAGCTGAGCTACGGGCGCGTTGGAGAGGCGTCCTTAGGCACCTCGACTTGGCTTGGCAACCCGCTATTTCGCGCGTCTTATGGAATCGCGCAGTGCCTGCGCGAGCGGCACATCGAGCGGCGGCATCGCCAGATCAGCCAGCGCAGCGGGCACGAACCAGCCGATTTCCTCACCCTCAAGGCAAACCGGGTCACCGGTCCAGTTGCGGCAAGTGTAAAGCAGGATGACATGTGGTTGAGCTGGGCTTTCCGCGAAACTGAGCGGTTCGAGTGCGCTGGGTTCAAGCACCAGACCAAGCTCCTCCAAAACCTCGCGCAGCAGCGCAGAAACCAGCGTTTCCCCGGGCTCTACCTTGCCGCCGGGAAACTCCCACAGCCCGCCGTGCTCGGCTTGCAGGCGGCGGCGCTGCATCAGGACGCGCCCGGCACGATCAATCAGCGCCACCGCCACCACCAGAATTACTGTCGGAATTTTTTTCACGTTAGGCTCTGCCTTAAATGAATTCTTAGGGATGAAGTCACTAACTGGCCTGCAACCTGCCCACATTAGGGATGCGGACCAATGACGAAGTTCATCAAACGGCTGATCAGAAACGAAAGTGGCGCGACGGCTATCGAATATGGGCTGATCCTTGCCCTGATCGTGCTGGCGATGCTGTCGGCGCTGCAGGCGTTCGCCGATGGCAGCATCACCATGTGGGAAACCGTTGCACAAAAAACCGCCGACGCAATCAGCGGTTGATGAAGTTAAACATTTCGCAAGAATTTCCCCTTAGTTCGGTGATTGCTCAATCCGGGTGACAGGGAAAGAGCCGGGTAAATAGACTACTAACAGGAGACTAATCATGAAGTTTTTCAAGAACCTTTTCCGCGACGAAGCTGGTGCGACCGCTATTGAATATGGCCTGATCGCTGCTCTGATCGCCGTTGCTGCCATCACTGCAATGCAGGGTCTGGGCAACGAACTGCAGACCACCTTCAACACCACTTCGTCGGCCATGGAAGGCGCTAACGCGTAATTCCAAGCCAACTAAGTAAAAATGAAAGGGCGGCAGGGGAACCTGCCGCCCTTTTGCTATTGGCGCGGCATAAAAGCGCTCAATAGACGACCAGCTTGATCCGCTGGCCAGGGGCGATCAGCGATGTCGCGCTGAGCCCGTTGAGCACCAGGAACCGGTCGAGCGGCGCATCAGTATAGGCCATCCGCTTCGCCAGCGTCTGGACAGTGTCGCCCTTCTTGGCAGTCACCACCAGCAGCCTGCGCGGTTTGACCGCCGCAGCCTCGGCCACAGTGATCCGCCGCATCGATGCAAACATCGGTTCAAACACCGCTGCTCCGCCGGCCTGCGTCATGGTCATGAAATGGAACGCGTGAGTCGCATCGAACTGATAGGCATAGACCGTCACATCAACCGACGCATTGTTGCCCTGCGCCACCCGCGCCACTGCGTAGGCAGCGGGCAAGCCGTTGACCGTGGTGCGGGAAACCGAGCCGGGCGTGATCGTAATCTTGTTTTGGGTGCCAAGCGCAGTGAATACCGCGCGGACATAGGCATCGAGATCACCGTTATAGGCCGCCCCCGTCAGCTGGCCCTTGCCCGCCTGTCCGCTGATCGCGACAGCTTTAGTGCCGTTGAGCATGTAAAACCCGGCAGGCGCTTCGAATGCGAATTTTTCCACCGGATGGATGAATTTGCGGCCATCGACGATCCCCTGTTTGGGATCATCGCCATACATCAGGCCGCTGATCTTAGTCAGGAAAGTGTCGCGATTGGTCACGCCTTTCGCTGTCGGCCCGGCCAAGGCCAGCGTGGTGGAAACGCGTGAAGCCGGATCGGGGTGGGTTGAGGCCCATTCCGGAACCCGGTCGCTGCTGGCACCCAGCAGCCGGGCCGAGAGTGCGTTCTGATTCGCCAAGCTTCGCAGCACAGTCGACATTGCCCGCGGGTCGTATCCGGCGCGGCGCAGGTATTCGACGCCGAGCTTGTCAGCCTCGTTCTCCTGCCCGCGCGAATATTTCAGCGTAAAAAACTGCGCGGCCTGCAGCGAACCCTGCTGCAGAAACTGGCCAATCTGGCTGTTGCCGAGCAAAGCGCCCGACAGCACCGCGCCGAGCACGCCCAGCACCTGATTGCGGGTCGCGGCGCTTTGGCGTTTGGCCGAATGGCGGGCAGCGCCGTGGCCGTTTTCGTGGCCGAGCACCCCGGCTAGTTCGGCCTCGTTGTTCATCAACGTCACCAACTGCCGGGTGGTGTAGATATAGCCGCCGGTGGTCGCAAAGGCGTTATCGACCGAGGAATTGAGCAAAGTGACGGTGAAATCATTGGCGTTGCTCGACATCCCCGATTGCAGCGCGATCTTCTTGCCGATCGATTCGACATAGAGCGCCTGCGGCCCGGTCATCGCCCCGCCGAATTCGGCGACCAGTTGCGGGTGATATTCGGTGCCTTGCTGCTTTTCCTTGGCGGTAATCGCCATGACCGTGCCGGTCGAAGATTGCGCGGTAACGGCACCTTGCGGAGCGGCTGCAACGGCAAAAGCGGTGCCCAAAGCCAAAACGGTACGAACGGATTTAACGTGGATCATCGGGATCTCCCTGCGATGGAGGTAACCGTTGCAGGGCTAAGGCCTTATTCCAGACTTGAAAAGCCCTGTTGGGCCGGATTGCGCCGCAATCAGCTTTCGCCGATCCGCAGGAACCGTTCTTCGCGCAAAGTCCGCAGCTGTTCGGGCGGCAGCTTGCCCAGCGCATCGAGCTCCTCGCCAATTGCCATGGCCAAGGCCTGCATCG
>JANMHL010000164.1:0-2351 GCA_031375125.1 Novosphingobium sp.
GGTGACGGACTCCGGCACAACCACTGACCCGGCAAAATGCATCACCGCGCCGATGTTCTGCTCAGCAATGATCCGCGCCAGCAGATCGGCGTCTTCGATATCGCCTTGATAAAACGGCACCGCATCGGGCACGGCCCAGCGGAACCCGGTCACCAGATTGTCGATCACCACCACCGGCCAACCGGCATCGGTCAACGCGAGCACGGCGTGGCTGCCGATATATCCGGCACCGCCGGTTACGAGCACAGGGCATTTCTGGGTCATGATGCGGCCATCGGCTAGCAGCTTTGCGCAATCAAGTGGTTAATGCGCGCGACGCGTTCATCGCCGGGCAAGGTTGAGAGCGGAAGAGGGACCAGCCGGGGCAATGTTCCATCTCCAGCAAAGGGCCTCAATTCATGCACCATCTTTCTGCCAAGCTAACCGCTGCGCTTGTTGTTGCCGCATTGGGCCTGAGCGGCACGGCGCTGATGGCGCGGCCGGGCGCCTGGGGCGGGTCTGGTTGGGGCGCCGATCAGGGTTGGGCCAGCCGCACCGCACGGCCTGCGCCCTCGCTCGAAGGCAGCGTCGATGTCGCCCGGTTCCGTGCCGATGGGATCGATTCGGCGGCCTTGGTCAAAGGCGGGATCGTGGTGATCGCCATGCCGGGGCAAGACGCCGCGATCGACCCCCGGCTCAACGCCACCTTTCAAGCCGCAGTCGAAACCCAGCTGATCGGTGCAGGCTATCAGGCCCTGCCCGAAGGCGCAGCGCCGTCCGACAGAATCGCCGAAGTGCGGATTGTCCGCAGCGAAGCGGTTCCAGCCGAGGGCAAGCGCGATCCGGTCAGCGGGGAGCTGACCATGGGTGTCTCCAACCGCGGATCGATGCTCGGCATGGCGGTGCAGATTGATGGAACCAAGCCCCGGAAAGCCGTGATTGAAACCCGGCTGGAAACCCGGATCCGCGACCGGGCCAGCGGCGAAGTGCTGTGGGAAGGGCGTGCGGCGATCTATACTCGCGATGGCGATGAACGCTGGAGCGACGATGCGATTGCGGCCCGGCTGGCCCGCGCGCTGTTCGATGGCTTCCCGGCCCGCACCGGCGAAGCGCGCGAACGCCGGTAACGGGCTTGCATCGCCGGGCAATCGGATTCACAACCGGGCGGTGTAATGGCCGCGAAAGGGTGCAGCTGATGAACAGGTACCGTTTTGCCCCGCTGGCTTTGGCGCTGCTCGCGCTGTCTGCTTGCGTCACCCCGATTGGGCCAGTGCAGGTCACCCGGTTCCACGCCGCCGACATTTCGCCCTTGGGTAAAGGCACGATCTCGGTCGAACCGGCACCGGGCAGCGATGGCAATTCGATCGAATGGCAGACCTACCGCGCCGCCGTGATGCGCCAGTTGGAAGGGCTCGGCTACACCGCCGTCAGCCCCGGCACCGGCGCGCAGGTTGCGCAGATGAAGGTAACCCGCAGCACCTTTCAACCGGCCCGTGGCTCTGGCCCGGTCAGCGTCGGGGTGGGTGGATCGACCGGAACTTATGGGTCGGGGCTGGGGCTGGGGATCGGCCTCAACCTGTCACCCAAGCCCAAAGAGCAGGTCGCGACCGAACTGGCGGTTACCATCCGCGACCGGGCCAGTGGCACGGTCCTGTGGGAAGGGCGCGCCAGCTTTACCGTCACCACCGCCTCGCCGCTGGCCGGGACTGCGCTTGGCGCCCCGAAGATGAGCGAAGCCCTGTTTCTGAACTTCCCCGGCCAATCGGGTGAAACCATCGAAGTCAAATGAACGAGGTCAAATGAACCCGATCCAGATCGACGCCGCCTTTGACAGCGGCAATATCGAAGTCCTCGGCATTGATGGCACCACCGCGCGCCTCGCGATCCGCAGGGACAAGGATTCCGATTTCTACCAGTGGTTCCATTTTCGGGTCGCGGGTTGTGCGGAGCGGGAACTGACGCTGAAGATCACCGGCCTTGGCGGATCGGCCTATCCCGGCGGTTGGCCCGGTTATAACGCTGCGGTTAGCGAGGACCGTGATTTCTGGGCCCGAGCCGATAGCAGCTATGACGGGCAAGAGGACGGCGGCACGCTGACCATCCGTTACGCGGCAGAAGCCAACATGGCCTGGTTCGCCTATTTCGCGCCTTACTCGATGGAGCGGCACCACGATCTGGTCAGCGGCGCTGCGCTGGGCGAGGGCGTCAGCCACCGGGTGCTGGGGCATAGCATCGAAGGTCAGCCGATCGATTGCCTTGAACTGGGTGATGGTGACAAACAGGTCTGGCTCTATGCCCGCCAGCATCCCGGCGAATCGATGGCCGAATGGTGGATGGAGGGCGCACTCGACTGCCTGACCGATCCGGCCGAT
>JANMHL010000159.1:0-10086 GCA_031375125.1 Novosphingobium sp.
CCTCGCGTTCGGCGCGATGGCCGCCACGCTGCAGGGCCTGCTCGCGTGGCAGCCGGGTTTGCCGTCGGCCACCGAAGCGGCGCTGTCGAGCCTGACCTCGATGCTGTGGTTCGCCGGCTTCATCTACGGCCTGGCGAGCGCGCTGCTGTGCGCCGACCGCCCGTCGTGGCGGCTGCTGCCGATCCCGGACGCGGTGGCCACCAGCCAGCGCTGGTTCCCGCTGCAACCGCGCAAGGTGACGATGGCGCCGCTGGGCCACCTGCACTTTCACCCGCAATCGGCCAGCTATTGTGATGATTTCAGCGCGGCGAGCCTGCAGTTGCAAGGCCACTTCATCCACGAAATGGTCCACGTCTGGCAGGTTCAAAAGCGTGGGTCTTGGTACCTGATCCTGTGCCGGCCATTTTCGCGGCGGTACGACTACAGCCTCAAACCGGGCTGGCCGCTGGAGCGATACGGGATCGAACAGCAGGCCGAGATTGTTCGCCACGCGTTTCTGTTGCGCAGCGGCGCAAAAGTGCCGGGGGTTGAGGGCAAGCGGGCTTATGATGGGTTAGTCAAGTTTGAGGGCGCGCGATGAGCGAGTTTGAGTTTCTGTTCGTGCTGTTCTCGCTGGTGATGGGGTTATCGCTAGTCGAACTGCTGACCGGCCTTGGCCGCGCCTTGGAAGTAAAGCTCCATCAAGGCCGCGCTGGCGCTGGGCTGTCGTTCGGTTGGCTCACTCCCTTACTGGCAGTGTTTGTGATCCTCGACCTGCTGTCGTTCTGGATGTTCGCCTGGGTGGTGCGCGATCTGGTCACCGTCACGCGGATATCGATGTTGGGTGTGGTTGGCTTCTGCAGCGCCTATTTCCTGGCCGCGCGCTTGGTCTTCCCCAGCGATCCCGAGGCATTTCGCGATCTCGATTCGCATTACTGGCGGGTGCGCCGAACCATCCTTGCCATGCTGATGGCAATGGTCGCCCTCCAATGGGCCTTCTTAATGGCACACCCGGCGTTGCTGCCGATGGCGAGCAAGCCGATTTCGCTGGGCATGACAGCAGTGTTGCTCGGGCTGATGGCAGCGGCGATGCTGACTGCCAATCGGCGCTGGGCGGCTGCGATTTTGGCGGCGCTTGTGGCGCGCTACCTGCTGATTTATGTGATTTGACTCGGCGGCGCTATAACCGCCGAGGCCGGATCAACACAGACTTGTAGTCTCGTCCACGGCAACGCAAACCGATGAATCGAGCATGTCGAGGTAAAACCGCTGCGGACGAATCTTCGTCCATTTCAGCCGCTCGGGGATGGAATCGTCGATCGCGAATTTAGTGGCGCTTTTGCGGCTGGTCAGGAAATTGACGCTGGCCCGCGTGCCCTCGCCCGAATTGCGCATGAATTCCATTTGATCGAACCCGGTCAGCCGGAACCGACCGCTTTGCAGCCGAAACCGGTAAGTGTTGGCGGTCACGCCCCAACTGCCGCACGACAGCCAATAGTGCAGCTTCACTGAGAGGACGTTGCGCGCAATCGTGATTTCGCCCTCGGCTAGCGGGTCTTCGAGGCAACTGGATTCGGCATCTCCGGCGGGCGGGATCAGGTGATCTGACGCCGCGATCTGGCGGTAACCGGTGCGGCTCCCCGCGAAAATCAGCAGCCGCCGCGGATTGGTGTCGAGTTCCGCTTGGCCAAGCCGGTCGTTGTGCACGATCAGCTTTGGGTCATCGCCCCGGATGACCATGGCAACATCGGCGACGCCATCTCCGGTCAGATCGCCTGTGGCCGAGGCATCCAGCTTCCAGCCAGCCGGAACCTCGGGCAACGCTGCTTGCTTGGCAACCAGCGGCGCCGAACCAAGCGCGCCGAACAGCGGGGCGCCCAGCGCGAAAAGCAGCCGGGCGCGCATCCGCTCAGTCGCCCTTCTTCGCCACCGCGACCATCGCTGGGCGCAACAAACGTTCCTTGATCATGTAGCCGGCCTGCAGTTCCTGCAGCACAGTGCCAGGTTCGGCATCGTTGCTGGGCACTTCGAGCATGGCCTGGTGTTGATTGGGATCGAGCGGCATTCCCACCGCTGCGATGCGGGTGATGCCGTTGAGGCCGAACACCTTGTTCAGTTCACGCGAGGTTGCCTCAATCCCGGCGACCAGTGCGTTCATCTTTTCATCGTCGCGCAGTTCCTGAGGGATCGCGTCGAGTGCGCGCGACAGATTGTCCGCTACGCTCAGCATATCGCGAGCAAAGCCGGTGGCGGCATAGGCACGGCTATCGGCAATGTCCTTTTCCATCCGGCGGCGGACGTTCTGGGTTTCAGCCTTGGCGTAAAGCACTTCCTGCTTGGCCGCGTCGAGGTCTTCGCGCAGCCGGTCGAGTGCGTCGCCCAACTTGTCGGTTTCCTGTTCCAGCAGTTCTTCGGGAACGCCCGCAAGTTCAGCTTCCACGGCCGGGTCGGCCTGCGGTTTGGTATCGTCGCTCATGTCAGTCAAAAACCTGTCTATCCGATCAATTTACCCAGTGATTGGGCCGTGAAATCCACCATGGGGACTAGCCGGGCATAATTCAACCGCGTCGGCCCGATAACTCCGACCACGCCGACCACTCTGCCCTCACGATCACGATAGGGCGAGGCGATCACGGACGAGCCGGAAAGCGCGAACAATCGGTTCTCTGCCCCGATGAAAATCCGGGTCGCTTCGGCCACGCGCGCCGAATCGAGCAGCTCGGCGACTGACTGCTTGTTTTCCAAATCGTCGAGCAATTGCCGAACCCGCTCCAGATCGCCCAGCGCGGTTTCATCGAGCAGATTGGCGGCGCCGCGCACGATCAATACCGGACGGCGCAGCGTATCCTCGCTCCAGACCGCCAGGCCGCGTGTCACCAGATCGCGGCTGGCGCTGTCGAGCGCCGATTTGCCCGAAGCCACCTCCGCCTCAATCGCCGCTACCGCCTGCGCCAGTGTCCGCCCGCCCAGATGCGCCGAGATGAAATTCGAAGCCTGCTCCAGCGCGCCCGGCGGCAGCCCTGGTGGCAGCGCAAAGACGCGGTTTTCGATCCCGCCATCGGCCCCGACGAGCACGGCCAGCGCCTGTCCGCTCGACAGAGGCACCAGTTGCAACTGTGCCAACAACGGCTCACGCCGGGGGACCATCACCACGCCTGCGCAAGCTGAAAGGTCAGACAGCACCGCGCTCGCCGCCGCCAACGCCGCTTCGATCGGGCCGGGCTGGCCAACCTCGCGCTCGATTGCGGTGCGTTCCTGCAGGGTCGGCTCGGCCACCTGCATCATCCCGTCAACGAACAGCCGCAGCCCCTGCTCGGTTGGCAGCCGCCCCGCGCTGGTATGCGGCGCGGCCAGTAAGCCCAGCCCTTCCAGTTCGTGCAGCACGGACCGGATCGAGGCTGGCGACAGGTTGAGCGAGGCCGAACCCGCCAGCACTTTCGATCCGATGGCTTGCCCGGATGCCAGATAACCTTCGACCACGAGACGAAATATCTCACGGGTGCGGCTCGTCAGCTCTGTTACGGTAGGACCGGACATGGGCCCCCTTAACCGTCCATCCTGAGCTTGTCGAAGGACTGTTCTTCCTTTTTGCGACGCAGCAAGTAAGGACGGTCCTTCGACAAGCTCAGGACAGACGGATCTGGGCGTTTTATGGAGAATACCATGCGACCTTCCGGCCGTGCACCCGACGAGATGCGCGCACTTGGCTTTGAGCCCCATTATACAAAGCACGCCGAAGGGTCGGTGCTGGTCAGCTTTGGCCACACTAAAGTGATCTGCACCGCCAGCGTTGAAGAACGCCTGCCGCCATGGCTGCGCGGCAAAGGTGAAGGCTGGGTCACGGCCGAATATTCGATGCTGCCCCGAGCCACCCACACCCGTGGCAGCCGTGAAGCGGCCAAGGGCAAGCAGAGCGGACGGACGCAGGAAATTCAGCGCCTGATTGGGCGGAGCCTGCGCGCAGTGACTGATCTCAAGAAGCTGGGTGAACGCCAGATCACGCTCGATTGCGATGTGATTCAGGCCGATGGCGGTACGCGGACTGCGGCGATTTCCGGGGCCTGGGTGGCGCTGCGGATCGCGGTGGATAAGTTGATGGCAGAGGGCGCGATCACCGAAGACCCGCTGACCCGCAAGGTCGCTGCAGTCAGCTGCGGGATCTTTAAGGGCAATCCGG
The DNA here is from genome assembly GCA_031375125.1 of Novosphingobium sp. GTDB lineage: Bacteria > Pseudomonadota > Alphaproteobacteria > Sphingomonadales > Sphingomonadaceae > Novosphingobium. The sequence goes on from JANMHL010000159.1 coordinate 4,157, forward strand.
TGCTCGACCTTGATTACGACGAAGACAGCAATGCCGATGCCGATGCCAACTTCGTGTTGATCGAAGGCGGCCAGATTGCCGAAGTCCAGGCCACCGCCGAAGGCGCGACCTACGACGAGGAAGCGCTGTTGCGCTTGCTGCGGTTGGCGCGGATCGGCTGCGACGGCATTTTTGCGGCGCAAGGGGCAGCGGTGGGGAAATGACCCGCCGCCTCGGCTCTGAAACGCTGGTGATCGCCACTCATAATGCGGGCAAGCTGCGCGAGATTTCGGCGCTGCTTGCCCCCTATGGGCTAAACTGCATTTCGGCGGGTGCGCTGGGGCTGCCCGAACCGGCTGAGACGGGGAAAACCTTCGTTGCAAATGCGCTGATCAAAGCGCGGGCAGCATCCGAAAGCTCGGGTCTGCCTGCATTGGCCGACGATTCCGGGCTGTGCGTCGATGCGCTTGGCGGTCGGCCCGGGGTCTACACCGCCGACTGGGCCGAACGGCAATGGTTCGAAGGAGCAGCCGGGCGCGATTGGTATATGGCGATGGGTAAGCTTGAAGGGTTGCTGTGTGAAGCTGGTGGGGAAGTGTCCCGCACAGCTTCGTTCAACAGCACGCTGGCAATTGCTTGGCCCGATGGTGAAAGCGCGATTTACGAAGGGCAAGTTACTGGGACGCTGGTCTGGCCGCCGCGCGGTGACAAAGGTTTTGGCTACGATCCGGTGTTTCAGCCGCTAGGCAGCGCCCGGACCTATGGCGAGATGGACTGGGAAGATAAAAAGCTGACCGATCACCGCGCCGCAGCTTTTGCGCTGTTGGTGGCGGAGCAGTTCACGACGTAAAATCTCGGTCGTCATTGCGAGCGTAGCGAAGCCAACCAGAGCCGCATAAACCGCCCCAGGATTGCTTCGCTACGCTCGCAATGACGAAACTGTGAGGTCCGGGAACCTGCGCGCCGACCATATTGCCCGCCGGGTAATACCGGCAGACCAGAATGTCCCGCCCGCCGCCAGTTGCTGTGGCGCAACCAAGTTGCGTGGTTCCCGGCCAGATCAGCTGGGTGTAATGCCCGATATCCTGCCAGCGCCCGGTGGTTGAAACATCGGGGAATTTGCCGGGGCGAAAGTATTGCCCTTCCCGGACGAAGGCACCGATCATTGCCTCTGGCGCATAGTAACCGCTGGTCCCGGCCCACAGGTTTTCGCCCGCACCGGACCGTTCCTTGGAGTGTTCAAACGCCCCGCGTGCCGCCAAATCCCGCGCCCATACAGCCGCTTGCGCGGCCAGCACCGGGCTCCAGCTGAGCGGTGCAATCCCCAGCCGGGTCCGTTCAGCGTTGTGCGCCGACAGCAGCCGGGCGTCGAACGATCCAGGTGCCTGCGCCTGTGCGGGTAAGGCCAGGGCGAACAGCAAGGTGAGCAGCAGGCGGGTGATCTTCATCGGTCTTCCTTGACATTGCGGGCTTAAGCTAGCCTGAAGATTGGCATGGCTCGCGCGCTTTATATCCATTGGCCATTTTGCCTCGCAAAGTGTCCCTATTGCGACTTCAACAGCCATGTTCGTGATGCGGTCGATCATGCTGCATGGCAGGCCGCGCTCCTTGCTGAAATGCGACACGAACACAGTATTGCCGGCGGCGAAGCGCTTGATTCCATTTTCTTTGGTGGCGGCACCCCCAGCCTGATGCCGCCTGCTTTGGTCGAGCGGCTCCTGGTCGAGGCCCAGCGGCTGTGGGGCTTCGCCGAGGGGATTGAGATCACGCTGGAGGGCAACCCTTCATCCATCGAGGCCGCCAATTACGCGGCTTTGGCCGCCGCTGGGATCAATCGGGTCTCGCTTGGACTGCAATCGCTGGACGATGCCGCGCTGCGGTTCCTAGGCCGGCTCCACAATGCCGACGAGGGGCTCAAAGCGCTTGAGGTCGCCCAACAGCACTTTCAGCGGGTGTCGTTTGACCTGATCTATGCCCTGCCCGGTCAAACTGCCGAGCAATGGCAGGCTGAACTAGCCCGCGCGCTGGCATTCGGCACCGGGCACCTCTCGCTCTATCAATTGACGATTGAGCCGGGGACCAAGTTTGCCACGATGGTCCGCCAACACGATTTTACGCCGCTGGACGAAGACTCCTCGGCCGACCTGTTCACCCTCACCCGGTCGATGACCGCCGCCACTGGCCTGCCCGCCTATGAAATCAGCAACCACGCCCGCCCCGGTGAGGAGAGCCGCCACAACCTGACCTATTGGCGCTATCACGACTATGCCGGGATCGGCCCCGGCGCGCATGGGCGGCGTGGCGGCATGGCGACGGTGCGGCACAAGAAGCCGGAGAATTGGCTGGCGGCAGTATCGGACAAAGGCAATGGCCTGTCCGAGGAACGCGCCCTTTCGGCCAGCGAGCAAGCCAGCGAAGCGCTGCTGATGGGCTTGCGTCTGCGCGAAGGTGTTGACCTCGCCGCGCTATCGCAGCGCTTTGGGTTTGACGCGGCAGACCTGGTCAATCGCGCCAAGGCTGATTTTTATACTGGCAAAGGGTTGGTCTGGCAGGATCGCGGGCTGATCGGCGTGACCGATGCTGGAATGCCGTTGCTCGACGGGCTGCTGGGGGAACTGGTGGCCGCAGGTTTGGTCAGCGCGTGACCCGCGCTGATATCCTTGAAGCCTGGACCGCTCACCTCGCCGATGGCCGCCGCCGCAGCCCGCATACGGTGCGGGCCTATGGCGCGACGGCGGCGCGGTTGCTCGACGCCTTGGGTGACACCAGCTGGCCGGACCTCGCCCGGCTTGATGCGGCTGCATTACGCCAGCAGCTCGCCCGCCGCCGTGCTGAGGGGTTGAGCAATGCCAGCGCGGCGCGGGAATTGTCGGCGCTGAAACGGTTCATCGCCTTTGCCCGCGCCCAGGCCGGAATGCTTGACCCCGCCCCGCCCCGGATGCGCGGGCCCCGCGTCAAAAAAGGCCTTCCGCGCCCGGTCACGCCTGACGAAGCCGTTGGCCTCGCCCATGCGGTTGACGAAGAGGCCGCTGAGCCGTGGATCGGCGCGCGCGACCGGGCGGTGCTGCTGCTGCTTTATGGCGCCGGAATGCGGATTGCTGAGGCGCTGTCGCTGAGCGGCGGGGCGCTGCAGCTGGGCGAAACGCTGCTGGTCACCGGTAAAGGCGGCAAGCAGCGGGTGGTGCCGATCCTGCCGTTGGTGCGTGACGCGGTGGCTGACTATGCCGCAAAATGCCCTTGGCCTTTGGGCAAAACCGACGCGCTGTTTCGCGGGGCCAAGGGCGGGCCGCTGTCGCAAGGCATGGTTCAAAAGGCGGTGGCCCGGGCCCGCACCACGCTCGGCCTGCCGCCCAGCGCTACCCCGCACGCGCTGCGCCATTCGTTTGCCACGCATTTGCTCAGCGCTGGGGCGGACTTGCGCAGCCTGCAGGAATTGCTCGGCCATGCCAGTCTGGGCTCAACCCAGATTTACACCAAAGTCGATGCGGCGGTGCTGCTGGATGTTTACCGCAACGCGCATCCGCGCGAGGCCGGTTAGCCGCGTGGTTTCCAGGTCAGGACGCGGTAGAGATAGCCAGCCAGCGCCAGTCCCAGACCGCCGAACACGATCAGGTCCACCACCAGGGTCGAACTCTCCATAAACCGCGCGAGAAACTGTCCGCCCTTGATCAGCGCCGCGTTCCAGACCGCCGCCCCGGCGAAAGTGAAGGCGAGAAATCGCCAGTGGCGCATATGAGTCAGGCCTGCAGGCAGCGAGATGATCGTGCGCAGGAACGGTGAGAACCGCAGCGCAAAGACGATCCATTGGCCGTGCCGCTGAAAGAACGCGGTGGCCCGTTCGATGTCATGCCATTCCAGCGTCAGCCAGCGGCCCCAGCGGTCAACGAACGGCTGAAGGCGGCGGTAGCCCCATTTGTCGCCAGCGAGGAACCAGACGTAATTGCCCAGCGTTGATCCGATTGTGCCGACCGCTAGCAACGGCCAGAAACTCATCGTCCCGCGCGCCACGGCAACCCCGCCCAGCCCCATAATCACCTCGCTGGGGATCGGCGGAAAGACGTTCTCGATCACCATCAGCACGAAAATACCAAGGTAGCCGCCCTGTTCGATCAGGCGGACGATAAGTTCGTTCATGAACGGCCGACGCGCCGCTCAATCGCATCCCAGATCCGCGCCGGGGTGTTGGTGCCGTTAAACCGATCAATCGCCATGATCCCGGTCGGCGAAGTGACGTTGATTTCGGTCAGCCACTTGCCGCCGATCACGTCGATCCCGACGAACACCAACCCGCGCGCCTTAAGCTCTGGCCCCATTGCGGCGCAGATTTCTTCCTCGCGCGCGGTCAGCGTGGTCGCTTCGGCTGAGCCGCCTTGAGCCAGGTTTGAGCGGAATTCGCCCGCGCCGGGACGGCGGTTGATTGCTCCGGCAATCTCGCCATCAATCAGCACGATCCGCTTATCGCCCTCGCTGATTTCAGAGAGGAACGGCTGAAACATATGCGGCTCGACCCAGGCATTATCGAACAGTTCGATCAGCGCGCTGAGGTTCGATCCATCGGCGGGGATCCGGATTACCGCTTTGCCGCCGTTGCCGTGCAGCGGCTTCATCACCAGATCGCCGGGGTGGCGGGCGTGGAAATCGCGGACATCCTCAATCCGCCGCGCAATCAGCGTGGGCGGCATGAACCGCGCATAGTCGAGCACAAAGACCTTTTCGGGCGCATTGCGGACGCTGGCCGGATCATTGACCACCAGCGTCTGGCCATGCAGCCGTTCGAGCAAATGGGTCGCGGTGATATAGCTGAGGTCAAATGGCGGATCCTGCCGCATCAGCACCACGTCGATGTCTTTAACCAGATCAATGCTGCGGAAATCCTCGCGGGCGAAATGATCACCCACTACCCGCTGCACCGTCACCGGCGCGGCCCAAGCGGTCAGGCGGCCGGATTCGTAGGCCAGCGACTGAACGCCATATTCAAACACCGAATGCCCGCGCGCCTGTGCGGCTTCGATCAGGGCAAAGCTGGAATCCCCGGCGATGTTGATGCTTTCCAGCGGGTCCATTTGGACAGCTACACGAAGGGTCACGCTTTCAGCTCCACTACAGCAACAGGGCATTCGCCATGTGGCGTGGGAACCGCCCCGGCGCAAGGAGCAGCACGTCGATCCGCTGCACTTCGCCCGCTTTGGCAAAGCGGTGCGCAACAACCTCAGCCGCTGCAGCGACCCGGCGTAGGCGGTATTCGTCAATCGCGAAGTCCAGCTCAGCCGCAGAGCGGCGCCATTTGACCTCGACGAACGCAACCACCCCGCCCCGCCGCGCGATCAGGTCAATTTCGCCGCGCGGAGTTTTCACTCGTTGAGCCATAATCCGCCAGCCTTTCAGCCGCAGATACCACGCCGCCAGCGCCTCACCCCGGCGTCCTTTGGCCTCGCGCTCAGCCCGGCTGCTCACTTCAGTTCCATCGCCCGGGCGTAAAGCATCTTGCGGTCCAGCCCGGTCGCGCGGGCGACTTCGGCAGCGGCTTGGCTGGTTTTGTGCGTTTTGAGCGCCTCGATCAGCAAGGCATCGGCAGCGGCGGCGCTGGTCTGCACTTCGCCGGGCGGCGCGATGACCAGAACAATCTCACCCTTGGGTGGATGCGCGGTGTAATGTGCGATCAAGTCCGCTGGGGAACCGCTGCGGCATTCTTCAAACAGTTTGGTAAGCTCGCGCGCAACCGCCACTTCACGGCCCGGCAACACTTCGTCGATGGCACCCAAAGCCGCAGTCAGGCGCGGGGCAGTTTCATAGAATACCAGCGTGGCCTTGATCGCGGCCAGTTCGGCCAGAGTATCCCCGCGCGCCTTGGCCTTGTTTGGCAGAAATCCCGCAAACAGGAACCGGTCGCTGGGCAGGCCCGCCAGCGTCAGCGCGACGATTGCCGCGCTGGGTCCGGGGATCGAAGTCAC
>JANMHL010000236.1:0-6711 GCA_031375125.1 Novosphingobium sp.
GGCTGGCGGGAAGCCAAGGAAGGGTGACCTTGACGGTGTAAGGAGGTTGACAGTTCGAGAGTCCGCTAGACTTCAGTCTTTTCCAGATTCCTTTGAATTCGAAGGGCGTCAAAGCTCAAGATACTCGCAGGTTGGTAATGCGGTTCCCCCGCTTTTGGCAAAGGCTGTTGGTGGTCAAATCTCAAAGGCGTTGGGATTTTGTTGACGGGTGCGTTAGCCCTCCAAGACATTCAATACCCCCCCATTTTCCTACATCCCCCAAATCCCTTATCCTGATCGGCTGTCTCGCTTGATCAGGAGTTTGTGCCATGGAAATTGCGCCTAACGGGGTGTTTAGTGTTGTGCCGCCTGTTGGGGGTGGGGGTGATGGGCTAGGGTCGGAGATGGGGCGGGTGCCCCTCCACCATCCTTCGGATGGTCCCCCTCCCCCGGTGGGGGAGGAATTTGCGCCTGTCCCGGTTCGGCCGCGCGATGATGGGTGGACCTCCCAGCGCCAGCGGGATTTTCTGGAGCGGTTGGCCGCGACTGGCTCGGTTACTGTGGCGGCGCGGTCCGTCGCTATGAGCCGGGAGTCGGCTTATGCCCTGCGCCGCCGGGCGGATGCGCGGGGGTTTGCGCAGGCTTGGGATGCGGCGCGGGCGCTGGCGGTGGAGCATTTGACCGAGGTGGCGTGGGACCGGGCGCTGCATGGCGAGGTGCGGCCGATCTTTTACCATGGCGAGCTGGTGGGCGAGACGCGGCATTTCGACAACCGCCTGCTGCTGGCGCTGATCGCGCAGAACCGGGCGACTTTGGCGGCGGGGACGGGGGCGGCGGGGGCAGCGATGGCCTCGCCCGAACTGGTGGCGCAGGTCGCCGCCGATTGGGATGCGGCGCTGGACCGGGCCGAGCGGGGCGAGGCTTTGCGTGAACCTGGGCCCGAACCTGCCCCGGAACTGGCTGGCGCGGCGGGGCCTGACGCGCTTGACGCAGCCGACCGCGCCGATGAACCGTTTGGGCCGCCGCTGACCGGGACCTGCGAACACGATGGGTCGGCGTTGACCGAGGCGCAGGTGCTGAGCATCGGCGCCTATGCCCATTGGTGGGACGCGGACGGCGCGCGCTGGCTGACCAATTGGCCGCTGCCCGAAACCGCTCCCGAAGATGCGCAGGCCGAGGCAGCTTGGGCGGGCGAGGAGTTCTGGGTGGATGATGAGGGCGCGGTGCTGGGCCGCTATGACGAGGACGCGGCGGCGCCGATGCGGCTGGGCCGGGCGGTGGACCGCAGTTACGCCCGCACGCTGAGCACGGCCGAAGTGGCTGGGCTGGAAGCGGCTGAGGCTTGCGCCGAGGACCATGCGGCGGCGCGGCTGGAACTGTACCGCCGGGACGCCTTTGGCCTGGCTACCCCCGCCGAACGCGCGGCGATCGCGGCGGGCAATGTGGGGTGAGGGGCGGGCGGTTTTTGGCCTGCTTGGACCCTGTCAGGTTTGTGAACTTAGGCAGGGAAGAAGGGGGTTCACGCAGGGATCGCAGAGGAAAGAAGGACGCAGAGAAGGGAAGGGTTTGGTTCACACGAAGACACGAAGGACACGAAGATGTCCTGCTGCGCCGCAGGCTTTCTGCTCCTTTTCCAAGGGCGCGGCAAAACGCGAACGATCAGGGGGAAAAGGCGGCTGCGCCGCAAGCGCTACCTCTTCGTGCTCTTCGTGTCTTCGTGTGAACCCGATTTCTGCTTCTATGCGCCACCGCACGAACCCGTGGTTGGCGCAGAGCTGGCAGTTAGCGCCGGGTGCTTTCGCGGACCAGCAGCTGGACGGGGACGCGGCGTTGTTCGTGGGGTTCGCCCGCTACGCTGGCCAGCAGCTTGTCGACCAGCATCGCCCCGGCGGCGGCGAAGTCTGGTTGGACGGTGCTGAGCGGGGGCATTGCGTGGGCGCTGGCGCGGATCCCGTCGAAGCCGATCAGGGCCATGTCGTGGGGCACGCGGACCCCGGCTTCGGTCAATTCGCGCAAGGCGCCGAGCGCAATCTCGTCGCAGACGGCGAACACGCCGTCGCAGGGCTGGCCGCTGTTCAGGACCGCGCGGGCGGCGCGGCGGCCTTGCTCTTCGCGGGGCAGGTCGGGTTCGATTTCGGCCAGCCAGGGGGCGAGATTTGCGGCGGACATGGCGGCGGAATAGCCATCATACCGCTCGGAAAACTGGCGCTGGAGCGAATCGAGCGAGCCGATGCAGGCGATGGCTTTGCAGCCGCGTTCGATCAAGTGGGCGGTCGCGATCCGGGCGCCATCGTGGTTGTCGCTGCGGATCCATTCGAGCTCGTCATAGGGCGAGCCCCAGCAGACCCAGTGCATTCCGCCCGCGCCTTCTCTGGGACGCCCCAGGTCGCGGTAGTAATCCCACGCCGCTTCGTTTTGGGTGGTGCCGATCACGATCAGGCCATCGGCCTTGCGCTGTTCCTCGTAACGGCCCGAAAGGTTGGCGGGGCTGTCCTGAAAGCTGACCAGCGTTTCGTACCCGCGGGCCGAGGCGGCGGCGCAGATCGTGCCGAGCATGGCACAGGTGAACGGGTTGAGGTCCTTGCGGTCCTCATCCGGGCGGCAGATCACCACCACCGCCAGCGTCCCGGTCTTGCCGGTGCGCAGGCGGGCGGCGTTGTTGTCGACGTAGTAGTTAAGTTTGCGCGCCGCTTCGGAAACGCGCAGCCGGGTCGCCTCGCTGACCACCGGATCGCCCGCCAGCGCGCGGCTGACGGTGGATTGGCTGACCCCGGCTTCGGCGGCAACGTCGAACGAGGTGACCCGGAATTGGCGCGGCTTTGGTTTGTCCATCACATCGCCGAAATGCCGCCGTCGAGCTTGAGCTCGGCCCCGGTCATGAAGCGGCTTTCGTCGCTGGCGAGGTAGAGGACGCCATTGGCGATATCATCGGGCTGGCCGACCCGTTTGAGCGGAATCTGGCGGGCCAGTTTTTCCATGATGACGTCCTTCGACTTGCCCGAACTGACGACCATGCCATCAAGAATCGGAGTATCGATAAAGGTCGGGTGGACCGAGTTGCTGCGGATGTCCCAGCCCATCTTGGCGCAGTACAGCGCGACCGATTTGGACAGCATCCAGACCGCCGCCTTGCTGGCGTTGTAGCCGGGCATGGTGTCCGATGCGATCAGCCCGGCGATTGAGGAGATGTTGATGATCGAGCCGGGCTGGTTGTCCTTCAGCAAGGGGATCGCTTTTTGGCAACCGAGGAATACCGAATCGACGTTGATTGCAAAACCCTTGTGCCAGTCTTCCAGCGTGCAGGTTTCGATATTGCCGCGAATGCCAACCCCGGCGTTGTTGACCAGCACCGACAGCCCGCCCAGCCGCGCCTGAGCGACTTCCATCGCGGCGGTCCAGTCAGCTTCCTGGGTGACATCGAGCTTGACCGCAAAGGCGGTGCCTTCGCCCAGCTCGGCGTTAATCGCGGCGGCTTGCTCAGTGGCGCCAGCAGCGTTGATATCGGCCAGCAGGACCTTGGCCCCTTCGCGCGCCAGCATCCACGCCTGCGCTGCGCCCAGTCCCTGCGCCGCACCGGTAATCAGGGCCTTCTTGCCCGCAACACGTCCTACCATTTTCAGCGTCCTCCCAATATTCCCGGAGCCAGCAGCATCAGCAGCCGAACGTCAATCCCCAAACCGCGATTACGCGCGGATTCGACGAATTGGGGCAAGGCGGACAGCGCGACGCGGTGGACTGTAATGTCCTCGCCATCAGTCCCGCCGCCGGGGCCAATCTGCCGTAAGCCGTGGGCCTTGAGCAAGCTGAAGCTCTCGCTGACCATGCCGGGGGAGGAGTAAAACTCGCCGATCAGCTCCATCCGCGCGGCGGTGTAGCCGGTCTCTTCTTCCAGTTCGCGCACCGCAGCGGTGGCGGCGTCTTCACCCGGCGCGCTGTCATCGTCGCCGATCAGACCTGCGGGCAGTTCGAGGCAGGCCTTTCCCAAGGGCACGCGGAACTGTTCGACCAGCAGGACATGATCGTGCTCGTCAATCGCCAGAATAACCGCCGCCTTGATCCCGCGCGACCGGGCGACATATTCCCACTTACCCTTGACCTTGGCGGTGATGAATTTGCCCTGCCAGACGGTTTGTTCTTGCTCCTCGCTCATCGCCTAGAGCTCGATCAGCCGGTCTGGCAGTTCGTTCCTGTCATCAGCGGCGCGGGGGAAGTGCGCTGCGAGGACTGTGCCGACTTGCTCGACCGCCGCGACCATTCCGGCGCCGGGGCGGCTGGCGCGGATCTCGGCGATCAGCGCGGCCATCGCTTCGCCCCAGACCTCGGGCGCGACCTGCTCGGCGATGGCGGCATCGGCGACAATTTCGGCGCGGTGTTCGGCCAGGCTGAGGTAGATCAGGATCCCGGTGCGGCCATGGGTTCGGCGTTCGGCGCCGACCTTGAAATAGCGCACCGCCCGGTCACGGACGCGGGCGTGCTTGAGCGGGCCGGGGACCAGCGCTAGCCGCAGCGGCCGCCACAATTGCAACAGCCACATCGCCAGAAACTTCACCGTTGCAGCGGTCAGCCCCAAGGCCAGCACGTGCTGCGCCGACCACTCACTGGCCCAGTTGCCCAGCAGCCAATCGATTTTGTTGAGGTAAAAATTGGGGAACAGTGTCAACGCAGCCAGCGCGGCAAAGGCGGCCAAGGCCGACCACAGCAGCGCGACATCGTGGAACGAATTGCTCTCACCCGCGATGATCGTCACGATCTCGCCCGCGCTCTGCGCTTCGGCTGCGGCCACGGCGGCGCTGACCGCCAAATGGTCGGCTTCGCTGAGGTGAATGGGCTTGTGGATCATGCGTGCCTCCTACCAGCTGCCCGAGGAGCCGCCGCCGCCGAAACTGCCGCCTCCGCCGCCCCAGCCACCGCCGCCTCCGCCGCCGCCCCAGCCGCCACCACCAGAGCCGCCGCTGCGGACAGCTGCGTTCAGAACTTCCCAGACGATGACCGAGCCGATCCCGCTGCCCCGGTTATAGCGCCTGCCGCCGCCAATCCGCCGCAGCAGCGGCAGAACGAAGAACAGCACGAAAATGATCAGCCAAAACACCACTCCAATCGGGATGCCTTGAGACGCAGGCTTGGCCTTCGCCGCTGCGGCGATCTGTTGGGCTTGATCGGCCGGCAGGGTCAGCTGCTGGATGATCGCATCGGTTCCGGCCTCAACCCCGCCGGGCATGTCGCCGGCTTTGAATTTGGGCACGATCTGGCGGCTGATGATCAGCGAGGACAAGCCGTCGGTCAGCACCGGCTCGAGCCCATAGCCAACCTCGATCCGCAGCTTGCGTTCCTTCGGCGCGATGATCAGGATTGCGCCATCGTTGCGAACCTTGTCGCCCAGACCCCAATGGCGGCCGAGCCGGTAGCCATAGTCCGAAATCTCGTACCCTTCGAGGCTGGCGAGCGTAACCACGGTCACCTGCCGCTGCGACTGGGCCTTGAGCGCGACCAGCTTTTGGCCAATCCGCGCCTCGACTTCGGGCGGCAGAATATTGGCCTGATCTACCACCGGGCCGGTCAGCGCGGGGAAGGTCTGGGCCTCCGCTGCGCCGGGCAGCATTAGCGCGGCAAGCAGCAAGAGCACGATCTGGCGCAACTGGGCCATGACGCTCAGTCCTTCACGATGGTGGGGTGGGCGCGCAGCACTTTGGCCAGCGCATCGGCCCCGGCGACGGCGGCGGCCTCGATCTTGCCAGCCCGGAACAGCGGCAACATTTCGGTGTCGATGATCCGCTGGGCCTCGGCATCGCTAATCACGCTGGTCAACCCCGTGCCGACTTCGATCCGCACTTGCTTCTGGCCCGGCGCGATCAAAAGCAGGACGCCGTCATTGCGGTCGACATCGCCGATCCCCCATTGGTTGGCGATCCGCAAAGCGTAGTCGCGGATTGGCGCGCCGCCGAGATTGGGCACGGTCATCACCAGCACTTGCGGCCCGGCGCTGACATTAAGCTCGCTCAGCCGGGCGTTCAGGTCGATCAGCCCCTGCCGGGTAAAGACCCGCGCGCCGTCGATCACATAGGTTTCTCGCGGTTCGATCACTGGGGCGATCTTGATCTTGGCGGGCGTTGGGGTTGCTGCCGTAGCCTGGGTCTGCTGCACTGCCGGACCAGACGAACGGAACGTCATTGCCCCCAGATCAGGCAGCGCCCCGCCAAACCACGCGAAATAGCCGCCGCCCAGCGTCATCAGAACGGCGGCGGCAATCGCGATCATCCGGCCTGCGCCGTCACCGCTGTCAATCGGGTTTTGCCCGGGACGGCCGAGCATCGGCTGGCCCCCTCTCAGAGCTTTCCTTCAAGGCTGGGGGCCACTTCGGCACCGGGTGTGCTGGCCTGATAAGGGACCATCGGCTGCGCGCCGTGGATCACCTTGGCACCGATGATATCGGGGAAGGTCCGGATCGTGGTGTTATAGACCCGCACGGCCTCGTTATAGTCGCGGATCGAGATGCGGATGCGGTTTTCGCTGCCTTCAAGCTGGCTTTGCAGCATCTGATAGTTCGCGATCGACTTCAGGTCTGGATAGGCCTCAACATTGGCCAGCAACCGGCCAAATCCGCCGATCGTGCCGGAAAACCATCGCTGAGTTTTGACAGAGGAAGTCCTTCAATGGCTGATTGGATCGAACCGCCAGCAAATGCCCCTGCGTTTTCGTTGAAAGCCAACGACGGCAGCACGGTGAAGCTGGCCG
>JANMHL010000258.1:0-3552 GCA_031375125.1 Novosphingobium sp.
AGTGGTGCCGACGGCGGAGATCATCTCGCTGCGCAGTTCATCGGCCAATTGCCGCAGCTGGCCGGGGGCCAGTGCGCGCAGATCGGCGGGAACATCGACAGTATCGAGCAGCGGAGTTGCCGGAGTGGAGCTCATGCCAAATGCCTTACACGCAGGTTTCATTCGTGTCGATTGACAGTAAGGTGAAGAAATTCTGCAAGATTGATGGAGAAGATCATGTCGCTGCCCCCCGCCGCTCAGCCGGTCGTTTTCGTCCATACCGCGAACCGGGCCCGGGCCGTGCCGTTTTACCGCGATGTGCTGGGGCTGCGACTGATGGGCGAAGACGCCCACGCCGCCACTTTTGATCTGGGCAACCGCACCCCCTTGCGGCTGACCGACGTGCCCGGCCACCGCGGATCGGGCCCGACAGTGCTGGGCTGGCACGTCACCGATCTGGCTGCCGCAATGGCTGGGGTGCGGGCCAAGGGCGCGGAGTTCCAGATTTTTGAAGGCTTTGGGCAAGACGCAGACGGGGTCTGGGCCTCGCCCGATGGCGGCGCCAAAGTGGCCTGGTTCCACGATCCCGATGGCAACGGGTTGAGCCTGACCCAGATCGGTTGAAGGCGATGCCCACGCAATTGACCTACCGCCTGGCCACCCGCGCCGATATCCCGGCGATCACCCGGATCATGGAGCGCGCCATTGCTGAATTGCAGCGGCCGTTCTTGTCGCCCGAACAGATCGCCGCCAGCCACCTGAGCATGGGGCTCGATACCCAGTTGATCGACGATGGCACCTATTTTCTGATCGAGCGCGAAGGTGCTGCCGCCGGGTGCGGCGGTTGGAGCCGGCGCGCGACGCTATATGGCGGGAACCATGCAACCGCGCTACGCGACGACCGCTTGCTCGATCCCGCGACCGAGGCGGCGCGGATCCGGGCGATGTACACCGATCCGGATTTTGCCCGGCAAGGGGTGGGCCGGTTGATATTGGGGCTATGCGAAGCTGCTGCGCGGGGCGAAGGGTTCCAGCGGCTTGAAATGATGGCGACCCGTTCGGGCCAGCCGCTTTACGAAGCCTGCGGGTACCGCGTGATCAAACAGGTTGACCGCATGGCGGAAAACGGCGTCGCGGTTCCGGGTGCGGTGATGGGTAAGGCGCTTTAGTCAGCTGCAGTCGGCGCAGACCCCGCGCAGTTCGACGACTGGACGGATATCGGCGAACCCGGCGTTCTTGGCCGCCTCAACCAGCGCGCCGGTCAGGTTGTCGTCGTCCAGATGCGTCGCCCGCCCGCACGAATCGCAGATCAGGAAGATGCAATCGTGGCGGCAACCGGGGTGCGGGTTGGCGATATAAGCATTGGCGCTTTCGATCCGGCGGGCCAGATTGCTGGCGACGAACAGATCAAGGATCCGGTAAACCGAATTGGCCGCGACCCGCTTGCCGCGCGCGTTGGAGACGGCTTCGGCAATGTCATAGGCTGAGGCCGGGCGCAGTTGGCCGGACAACGCCTCGAACACTTCGGCGCGCATTCCGGTCCACTGCTCGCCCGCGTCGGTCAGCGCCTTGGCGGCTTCTGCAATCAGGCTTTGCCCGGTCGGTTCGTGGTGATGGTGGTGATGTACTGCGCTGGCCATGGCAGCGATATAGGCGTGCCGGGGCCAAACGGCAAATTCAGCGTTGCGGCAGTGCGGCCTGAGCAACCAAAGTCTGGTCCGGCATTATCGTCGCTGCTTGCGCCTGCGGGATCATGCCCTGATCGGGCCGGTGGGTCATCGCCGCGGTCAAAGCAATCGCGCCCAGGACAAAGCCGACGACGAAGGAACGGTACAGATCGGTTTTGAACAGGCCCATGGGAAATCACTCGGCTAAGGGTATTTGCTTGGACGCCCTCGTGCCCATGCGCTCCTTACCGTCCAGTGAATGCCGGGTTCATTTTCGCGTCATCGCGGTGAAGCGAAGGGCTGCTGCGGCGAGCGGTGCCGCTCAATGCCGGAAATGGCGCATCCCGGTGAAGACCATCGCGAGGCCAGCCTCATCCGCTGCAGCGATCACCTCGGCGTCGCGCATCGATCCGCCCGGCTGGATCACCGCCGTCGCGCCCGCTTCGGCGGCGGCCAGCAAGCCATCGGCGAACGGGAAGAACGCGTCGGAGGCGACTGCGCTGCCATAAGTGCGCGGGGCGGCCCAGCCGAATTTCGCGGCGGCCTCGGCGGCCTTCATTGCGGCGATCCGGCTTGAGTCGCGGCGGTTCATCTGGCCTGCGCCAATCCCGGCGGTGATCCCGTCCTTGGCATAGACGATAGCGTTCGATTTGACATGGCGTGCGACAGTCCAGGCGAACAGGCAGTCCTGCAGTTCCTGTTCGCTCGGCGCGCGCTGACTAACGATTTTGAGGTCGGCCAACGTGATCGCGCCATTGTCGCGGGTCTGGACCAGCAGCCCGCCGGTGATCGGCTTGACCGAGAGGCCGCCGCGGCGCGGATCGGGGAGGGTGCCGGTCAGCAGCAACCGCAGGTTTTTCTTTTTGGCAAAGGCCGCGATTGCCGCGTCATCGGCAGCGGGCGCGACCACGACTTCGGTGAAAATCGCGCAGATCGCCTCAGCCGTCGGGCCATCAAGCGGGACATTGACCGCGACGATCCCACCGAACGCGGACACATCATCACAGGCCAAGGCCCCCTGCCAGGCTTCGAGCAAGCTGTTGGCCTGCGCCACGCCGCACGGATTGGCATGCTTGACGATGACGACCGCGGGCGCACCCCCGCGAAATTCGGCGACCAGTTCCAGCGCGGCATCGGCGTCGGCCAGATTGTTGTAGGACAGTTCCTTGCCCTGCACTTGCCGGGCCTGTGCGATCCCGGCGCTGTGCGGTCCTTTGGGTAGGTACAGAGCGGCGCGCTGGTGCGGGTTTTCGCCATAGCGCAGCTCGGTCGCGCGGGTGCCCATCACTGCCAGCAGTTCGGGGAACAGCTGCTGCTGATCGGCAAAGGCGAACCACTGGCTGATCATGGCATCATAGGCGGCGGTCGCGGCAAAGGCCCGCGCCGCCATCAGCTTGCGGAAATCAAAGCCGGTTGCGCCGTCATGCGCTTCCAGCTCGGCCAGCAGCCCGGCATAGTCGGCAGGATCGGTCACGATGGTCACAAAGGCGTGGTTCTTGGCAGCAGAGCGGACCATGCTCGGCCCGCCGATGTCGATATTTTCGATCACTTCGTCGCGCGCTGCGCCCTTCGCCACAGTTGCTTCGAACGGATAAAGATTGACCACTACCAGATCGATCGCGGCAATGCCGTGGGCTTCCATCGCAGCGGCGTGCTCGGGATTGTCGCGCACTGCCAGCAGTCCGCCGTGGACCTTGGGGTGCAAAGTCTTGACCCGCCCGTCCATCATTTCGGGAAAGCCGGTCAGATCGGAAATGTCCATCACGGCTAGGCCCGCATCGCGCAGCGCCTTGGCGGTTCCGCCGGTCGAGACCAGTTCAACCCCGCGCGCGGCCAGCGCCGCACCCAGTTCGGCCAGCCCGGCCTTGTCCGACACCGACAGCAGCGCCCGGCGGATTTTCACGTC
>JANMHL010000284.1:0-1756 GCA_031375125.1 Novosphingobium sp.
TGCTATGACCGGTTCATGGTCCGGGTTGAGGAAGTGCGGCAATCCGCGCGCATCATGAAGCAGTGCCTCGCCGAAATGCCCAGCGGCCCGGTCGCTTCGGACGACCGCAAGGTTGTTCCGCCCAAGCGCGCCGAGATGAAGCAGTCGATGGAAAGCCTGATCCATCACTTCAAACTCTACACCGAAGGCTTTCACGTTCCGGCCGGCGAAGTCTATGTCGCGACCGAAAGCCCCAAGGGCGAATTCGGAGTCTATCTGGTTTCGGACGGGTCCAACAAACCCTACCGCTGCAAGATCCGCCCAACCGCGTTCAGCCACCTGCAGGCGATGGACTTCATGAGCCGCGGTCACATGCTGCCAGACGCGACCGCCATTCTCGGCGCGCTCGATATCGTGTTCGGGGAGTGTGACCGGTGAGCAAAACCATCTATCCTATCTGGGTCTTTGCCGCGGTCGCTGCGGCGATTGCGCTGGGGGCGTATTTGGCCAGTCAGTTCCATGACGATGCCGGGATCATTGTGGCGCTTGGTGGGTCGATGATCTGGACCGCATTTGTTGCGCGAAAAGGCGCTGTGCAGCGGGGCCGCAATGGCTGATCTTCTCGCCATCGCGACCCAGATGATCGCGCATTACAACGCGCAGGATGCCGACGCTTATGTAGCGCTGATGACCGACGATGCCGCCGAGGCGGGCTATCGCGGTGCGGTATTGCGTGACGGCAAGGAAGGCGTTCGCGCGGGCCTCAAGGCGATGTTCGCCGAGTTTCCGGAAAACCGTGCCGATATCATCACGGGCTACCAACTGGGCGAGTTTGCTGTGCTGCACGAAAAGGTCTGGCGCTCAGCGGCGGCGGAACCGTTTGAAGTGATTTCGATTTACAGTTTCGAGGGCGACAAGTGCTCTCGCGTGGAGTTCGTTCGCTAATGGCCGGTCGTCACCTCGAGCCCGATACCCCTGAACTTCGCGCGCGGTGGGGCAGCTTCGCCTGGACTAAGGACAACGCGGCGCAGGCCAAGGTGATCGTCGCGCGCTATCCGAACGGGCGTCAGCGTTCGGCAGTGATGCCGCTGCTCGATCTGGCCCAGCGGCAGGTTGGGGTGGAAACAAATACGCAGGGCTGGCTGCCGATCCCGGTGATGGAATATGTCGCCAGCTATCTCGATATGCCGGTGATCCGAGTGGTCGAAGTCGCGACGTTCTATTTCATGTACAATCTGGTCCCGGTCGGCAAATTCCACGTGCAGGTATGCGGCACCACGCCGTGTATGCTGCGCGGGTCGGACGATATCATGTCCGCCTGCAAGGCGCGCGGCATGGCCAAAGGCCACACCACCGCTGACGGCCTGTGGACGCTGACCGAGGTTGAATGCATGGGCAACTGCTCGAGCGCGCCGATGGTCCAGATCAACGATGACAACTACGAAGACCTGACCGCCGACCGGCTCGATGCCGTGCTTGATGCGCTGGCGGCGGGGAAGATGCCCAAGGCCGGAACGCAAGAGCCGGGACGGCACACGGTTGAGCCTGTCGGCGGGCCGACTTCGCTGAAGGCAATGGTCAAAGCCAACACCGACTACCGGGGGGAATGGTGATGGAAAAAGCCACTAAATCCGGCCTGCCGATTATCGGTATCATCTTTCTGGCGCTTGCCTTCTTCAAGTTTGTGAACGGAGACAACTGGGTAGTCTGGGCCATTTTGGGCTGCCTGTTCGGTGGTCTTGGGGTTTTTCGCTCCAACCGCGCCGGAGGTGATCAG
>JANMHL010000291.1:0-3402 GCA_031375125.1 Novosphingobium sp.
ACACCCATTGGGCCTATGTCTGCGATTACGCCACGATCAACCCGCGCCAGCCGATCCTGCTGACCAGTGCCGGGGTTTCGGGCCAGCTGATCACCGATATCACGCTGCAGGTCGATCCGGTGGCGGGCCGGGTCGTCAGCAAGCGCGCGCGCAATGTGATTGTCCAAAGCGATCCGTATCAGTCACCGCGCGGGCCGGTTGAAGAGGCCAAGGAGCTTCCCCGCTTTACCGCGCGTCCCGATGTGGCCGCCTATGTCGGCAAATACCGGGAAGCAGCCAATGCCTATGCCCTGCGCCCGGTTGGCAGCCTGAGCGGCCCGGCCGACCGCGCGCCGTCAGCCGGGTTTCCCAATCAGGGCGGACCCGAAGGCAACCTGATCGCCGATGCGCAACTGGCCGCGACCGCCGGAGCCGGGGCGCAGATCGCCTTCATGAACCCGTTCGGGATCCGCAAACCGATTGCGCCAGAGGCTGATGGTTCGGTCAACTTTGGTGCGATCTATGCCGCCCAGCCGTTCAACAACACGCTGATGACCCAATCGATGACCGGATCGGAATTGAAAGCCGTGCTTGAACAGGGCTTTGACGATGACGGGCCAAAGCAGGTGCTGACCCCATCGGCCGGGTTCACCTATGCGATCGACCTGTCCCGCCCGCTGGGTGACCGGGTGGTCTCAATGACCTTGAACGGCGCGCCGATCGATCCGGCAGCGAGCTACCGCGTGACGACTAACAGCTTTCTGGCGGGCGGCGGCGATAGCTTTTCGCTGTTCAACCGCCAGCGCGATGCGGTGGTCGGGATATCCGATCTGGCCGCACTGGAGGCATGGTTGAAAGCAGTGCCGCCGCGCGTGGTGCCGAGCGAAGACCGGGTCAAGCGGGTCGGCGGCTAGTCAGCGCTGCTTGGGCGGCCAGGGCAAGAACGAAGATGTGCGCGCGATATAGTCGGCATATTTGTCGCCGCGCTTTTTCTTCATCCCCGCTTCCAACAGCGCCGCGCCGGACCACTTGGTCAGGGTAAAGGTCAGGAACAGCGGCCCGGGAAGCGTGAGTAGCGCATACTGCCAACCAGCGCCTGCGCAGGCCAGCCAGATCCCCCACCAGGCCGCACAATCGCCGAAATAGTTGGGATGGCGGGTATAGCGCCACAGCCCGGTGTCGAGGATTTTGCCGTCGTTGGCGGGGTTGCCCTTGAACTGCGCCAGCTGCCAATCGCCGACCCATTCAAAGAATATCCCGACCAGAAATACTGCCAGCCCCAGCCAGGCAATCGGCGGTACTGGCGCGGGTGCGCCGCTGGCCAGAATGCCGACCTGCGCCGGGCTCGATACCAGCATCAGCAGGAATGCCTGCCCCAGCCAGATCTTGGTCAACGCCGCAATCGCAAACCGCCCGGCCTCACGATCTTTCCGCAAGATCCGGACATAGCGCTGGTCTTCACCTTCGCGCCGCCAGCGCCGCAGCAGGTGCAGGCCGAGCCGAAAGCCCCAGGCCGCGGTCATCGCCATGATCAGCGTGGCGAGCGCGCCGGGGGCCGGTTTGACCTGAACCCAGCTGATCACCGCCATTAGCCCCATCCCGGAACCCCAGAACGCGTCGATGAACGACACGTCATTGATCCGCACCGAAATCAGCCACAGCAGCAGGACCGTGACGATCAGGACTGCGACGTTGAATTCGAGGGCTTCAAGCATCACTCTCTCCCTTAAGTAGCCGCTGGGCCTGCGCTTCAAGCGCTTTGAAACGTGGCTCATCGGGCAGCATTGCGCGCATATAGGCAGCCAACTTGGCCAGATCGGCGCCGTAGTTTCCGGTCGGCATCAGCGCCGGACCGAACCCCAGCCGCTTGGTCTTGTTGCAGACCCAGGTCGGCACAATCGGCACACCGGCAGCTTCGGCGATGTGATAGAACCCCGATCTCCAAGTCCCATCGGTGCGGCGCGTTCCCTCAGCCGCCACCACCAGCGCCAGTTCATCGCGCCGGGCGAATTCAGCCGCGACCTGCTCGACATAGTTGGCGCGCTTGGTCCGGTCGATCGAGATCCCGCCCATATCTTGCATGAACCGCTTCAGCGGCCAGCGAAACAAGCTGTGCTTGCCCATAAAACTGGGCTCGATCCCCATTTCATGGGTCGCCCCGGTGAAAAACACGAAGTCCCAGTTGGAGGTATGCGGGGCCCCGGCGATGACGAATTTCCGCGTGGCCGGAAACCCGCCTTCCAGCTTCCAGCCGTTCAAGCGGTAAACCGTGAGCAACACCCAGCGGGCGATGCGGGATGTGAGAGAGGGTTTAAGCGACGACATTGCTGATCTTCCCAAGAACGGGGAGGCGCTCTGCGGGAGCGGAGAGGGCGAAAGCTCGCGCCTTCAGCATAGTTCTATCCAGCACTCTATCGACCCCTCCGTCAGGCCTGCGGCCTGCCATCTTCTCGTGCTGGTGAGCATCGCTCATCCCGCAACCTTTGCGCCAGACTAACGATGGCTTCGGCGGTCTGCAATGGCTGGGCCAAGACACGCGTCGCGGCGATGCGGATAATCCGTCAACCGTCTGCCTGGAGCAATATGTCTCGTTGGTCATCGCGCACAGGCCGGTCGCCCAAGTCGTGCGCGATTCCATCGATCTCGATCAGCAGGGGGACTTCCAGGCAGGCGAAATCGGCGATGAAACCGCGAACGGGGAACTGGCGGCGGAATTTGACTTCGAGCGGCTGGCCCTTGAGTTCGCGCCACAGCAGCACTTCGGGCAGTGACATTTCTTTGCGGAGTTTGCGGGCGCGTTTCACCAGCTTGATCGGTTGCCGCATCATAAGAGCGGAGCACTTCTTCGAATTCCGTAAAGTTCTGGGAGGTTTTCGCTACATTTGTAGATGTAGAATGTCTCGAGATCATCGACCCCCACTTCGAAGTCATGCACCACAGCGATTTTGCGGCCACCTTTTACGACGGTTACATCATTGCGCTGTGGTGTTGGGCCCGGTTGGGGCTGTCCGTAGAAATGATCGTGATCCAAATCTCGTTCATACCCGGGCACATAGAGGTTCGGCGATGCAAACAGACTTGCGTCCTTTGGGCGAACCAAAGCCCCTTTGCTGCGGGCAACCAAATCCGCTTGCCTTTGTTCTAGGTCAGTTCTCTGTATTTTGGTGATGTAAGTTGCCCAAGCAATTGGGTCGTAGATTGTCACACCGGCTTTCTCCCGGCAGACTTTTTCAAGCTTGGATATGGGTGAACTGCAGGCACAAAGCGCCATTGTAGAAAGCAGGCAAAGGACTCGCCGAATCCTCACATCCGAAACACCCCAAACCTCGGCCCGTCCGCCATCGGAGCCTCCAACGCTGCCGCCAGCGCCAGTCCCAACACATCGCGCGTCTGTGCCGGGTCGATCACGCCATCATCCCACAG
>JANMHL010000307.1:0-3178 GCA_031375125.1 Novosphingobium sp.
GGCTATCTAGTCAGCCCGGCGGTGGGGTGGCTCAATGGGCTCTATATGGGCCTTGTCGGGATCGTGGCCGGGGGCTGAGCGGTAATGCCCCACGGCTGGATCATCCTCGACAAGCCGCTCGGGCTTGGCAGCACGCAGGCGGTCAGCGCGGTCAAACGGGTCTGCCGTGAGGCCGGGCTGGGCAAAGTCAAGGTTGGCCATGGCGGCACGCTCGATCCGCTCGCAACCGGGGTGCTGCCGATCGCGCTGGGCGAGGCGACCAAGCTGACCGGGCGGATGCTGAACGGCGACAAGACCTATGCCTTTACGGTGGCGTTTGGGGCGCAGACCGATACGCTGGACCTTGAAGGGCAGGTGATCGCGGAAAGTCCGGTGCGCCCAGCCCTGATCGAAATCGAAGTAGTACTGCCGCAGTTTACCGGGCCGATTGCGCAGGTGCCACCTGCTTACTCAGCGCTGAAGGTCGATGGCCAGCGGGCCTATGATCTGGCGCGGGCGGGGGAGGCGGTTGAGCTGGCGGGGCGGTCGGTCACGATCCATTCGCTCGAAATCGAGCAAGCCGGGGATGGCTGGGTCACCCTCATCGCCCACGTCTCCAAGGGCACCTATATCCGCAGCCTCGCCCGCGACATTGCGCTGGCGCTCGGCACGGTTGGCCATGTCACCATGTTGCGGCGGACGCAGGCCGGTCCATTCACGCTCGATCAGGCGATTTCGCTAGACAAATTGAACGAAGTGGGTAAGGGCGCGCCACTTGAGAACGTACTCTTGCCGCTGGAGGCAGGGCTGGACGACATCCCGGCTCTAACCCTCAGCCCGGAACAGGCAAGCATGGTCCGACAGGGCCGGGTTCTGACCGGGCTGCCCCAGACGAACGGGCTTTACTGGGCGAAGGCGGGACTGGTTCCCACCGCGCTGATGGAGATTTTCTCCGGTGAAGCCAAAGTCGTTCGGGGTTTCAACCTTCCCGATGTCGCGGAGTAAAGAGAATGTCGGTTTCACCCGAGAAAAAAGCTGAGATCATCGCAGACAACGCCCAAGGCAAGGGTGATACGGGTTCGCCCGAAGTCCAGGTCGCAATCCTGACTAGCCGCATCAATACGCTGCAGGGTCACTTCAAGGATCACCACAAGGACAACCATTCGCGCCGGGGCCTGCTGACCATGGTCAACAAGCGCCGCAGCCTGCTTGATTATCTCAAGCGCAAAGATGTTGCCCGCTACAACGCGATCATCGCCAAGCTTGGTCTGCGCAAGTAATCACCGGAGGCGGCCCCATCAGCGGGCCGCTTCTTGTTTCTGGAACTCGCACGCAATGAGGCGGCGGGGCCAGTGAGGGGGGGCGCAAAAACGCGCTCCGACCGGGCCGGAACGGCATCTCCGGCAAGAGGCCCCGTGCCGCAATATGGCGCCCACGGGTTCACAAGGAAAACTACATGTTCGACGTTAAAACCGTATCGATGGAGTGGGGCGGCAAAACCCTCACTCTGGAAACCGGCCGCATTGCCCGTCAGGCAGACGGCGCGGTCCTCGCCACTTATGGCGAAACTGTTGTGCTCTGCGCCGTTACGGCTGCCAAGGGCGTCAAGGAAGGTCAGGACTTCTTCCCGCTGACCGTCCACTATCAGGAAAAATTCTTTGCCGCCGGGCGCATCCCGGGCGGCTTCTTCAAGCGTGAACGCGGCGCAACCGAAAAGGAAACGCTGGTTTCTCGCCTGATCGACCGTCCGGTCCGCCCGCTGTTCCCCGAAGGCTTCTACAACGAAATCAACGTCATCGCTCAGGTTCTGTCGTTTGATGGTGAGATTGAGCCGGACGTGTTGGCAATGATCGCCGCATCGGCTGCACTGACCATTTCGGGCGTGCCGTTCATGGGCCCGATCGGCGCTGCGCGCGTTGGTTATGTCGATGGCGAATATACCCTCAACCCCAAGCAGGAAGTGGCCGCCGCTGGCGAACTCGATCTGATCGTGGCCGCCACCGGTAACGCCGTGATGATGGTTGAATCGCAGGCCCGCGAACTGAGCGAAGAAATCATGCTCGGCGCCGTGCTGTTTGCGCATGACGAGTGCAAGAAGGTCGTCAACCTGATCATCGATCTGGCTGAAAAGGCTGCCAAGGATCCTTGGGATGTGGCCGTTTCGGACAATTCGGGCGTGAAAGCCAAGCTGAAGGATCTTATCGGCAAGGATATCGCCGCTGCCTACAAGCTGACCGACAAGTCGGCGCGTTCGAACGCGCTCAACGCCGCGCGGGCCAAGGCCAAGGAAGCTTTCGCCAGCGAAGATGCGCAGACGCAGATGGTCGCGATGAAGTCGGTCAAGAAGGTCGAAGGCGACATCGTTCGCGGCGCGATCCTCAAGGACGGCACCCGGATCGACGGACGCAAGACCACGCAGGTTCGTCCAATCGAAGCGATGGTTGGCTTCCTGCCCCGGACCCACGGTTCGGCGCTGTTCACCCGCGGTGAAACGCAGGCGATCTGCACCACCACGCTGGGCACCCGCGAGAGCGAGCAGATGATCGACGGGCTGGAAGGCCTGACCTATTCGAACTTCATGCTGCACTATAACTTCCCGCCCTATTCGGTTGGCGAAGTTGGCCGCTTCGGGGCGCCTTCGCGCCGCGACACCGGCCATGGCAAGCTCGCCTGGCGGGCGATGCAGGCCGTTCTGCCCAGCAAGGAAGACTTCCCCTACACGATCCGCGTTGTCTCGGACATTACCGAGTCCAACGGTTCGTCTTCGATGGCCACAGTCTGCGGTGGTTCGCTATCGATGATGGACGCCGGCGTTCCGCTGACCCGTCCGGTCTCGGGCATCGCGATGGGGCTGATCCTCGAAGGCGACAAGTTCACCGTGCTGTCCGACATTCTGGGTGACGAAGATCACCTGGGTGACATGGACTTCAAGGTGGCTGGCACCAGCGAAGGCATCACCACGATGCAGATGGACATCAAGGTTGCCGGGATTACCCGCGAAATCTTTGAAGCCGCTCTGCATCAGGCCAAGGACGGCCGCGCGCACATTCTGGGTGAAATGCAGAAGGCTCTGGGCACTGCCCGTACCGAGCTTTCGGCTCACGCTCCGCGTATCGAGACGCTGCAGATCGACAAGTCGAAGATCCGCGAAGTCATCGGCACCGGTGGCAAGGTCATCCGCGAAATCGTCGCTGAAACC
>JANMHL010000336.1:0-12178 GCA_031375125.1 Novosphingobium sp.
CGAAGCCCGCGTCGGCACGCTTTCTGGCGGCGAACGCTCGCGCCTGCTGCTGGCGCGCGAATTTGCCCGGTTCTCCAATCTGCTGGTGCTCGATGAGCCGACCAACGACCTCGATCTCGAAACGCTCGATCTCTTGCAGGAAGTGATTTCAGACTACGACGGCACCGTGCTGATCGTCAGCCACGACCGCGATTTCTTGGACCGGACGGTCACGATCACGCTGGGCATGGACGGCACGGGCAAAGTCGATATCGTTGCGGGCGGCTATGCCGATTGGGAAAAACAGCGGCAGGCGCGCAAAGCCACTCAAGCGCCAGCTCGGGTCGAGCGCAGCCGGGACACTGCAGCGCCGCCACCTGCGCCCGCCAAAAAGGGCAAGCTGACCTACAAAGACCAGCGCGATTACGATCTGCTGCCCGCCCGGATCGAGGAAATCCTTGCCCAGATCGCCCGCGATGAAACCGCCCTGCACGATCCCGCTCTCTACACCCGCGACCCAGCCAAATTTGCCGCGCTGACCAAGGCGATCGAGGCCGCGCGGGTGGAAAAGGACGCGGCAGAAGAACGCTGGCTGGAACTGGCGGAGCTGGTTGAGGGGTAATTACCCCTTCGCCAACCGTTCCTGCACCCGCTCGGCAATCCGCGCTTCCAGCATCGACAGCGGCATCACGCCTTCCTTCAGGATCTCGTGGAACCACGGCAGACTGAACTTGTCGCCCAGCGCGGCCTGCGCCTTGGCCCGGTTCTTGACCCAGGCGGTGTGGCCGATCTTATAGGAACAAGCCTGCCCGATCAGCACGCAGTACCGCTCAACCTCACGCTGGCTGCGCGGGCGGGCAAAACCGGTGGTGGCGACCAAGTAATCGGTCGCCTGTTCGCGGGTCCAGCGTTTGTGATGGATCCCGGTATCGACCACCAGCCGCGCGGCGCGGAACAGGAAGCTTTGCAGGTATCCGGCCCGTTCTAGCCCTTTGTAAGCGCCCAGTTCATCGGCCAGCTGCTCGGCATAGAGCGCCCAGCCTTCGCCATAGCTGGAGATGAAATTATTGCGCAGCAGCATCGGCAAGTCGCCCGATGCTTGGGCATAGGAGCCCTGCAAGTGGTGCCCCGGATTGCCCTCGTGATAGGTCAGCGCGGGCAGCGAATACTTCGGCCAATCGCCCACCGATTTCAGATTGATCCAGTAGATCGCCGGACGACCGCCGTCGATCGAGCCGATGTTGTAATAACCGTTTGAGGCGCCATCCTGAATTTCCACCGGAACTGCGCGGATATCAAGCGGCTTGCTCGGTACGTTGGCAAAGGCCCGCGGCAGGCGCGTGGCCATGTCGGCCATCCCGGCGTTAAGGCTTGCGATCAGAGCTTTGCGGCCCTCGGCGCTATCGGGATAGAGCTGATCGGACTGCTTGTTGAGCATGGTCAGGCGTTCCGCCACGCTGCCCTGCGTCAGCCCGGCACCCTTGAGGATCACATCGAGCTGGGCCGAAATATCGGCGACTTGTTCCAACCCGATCTTGTGAACTTCATCGGGCGAGAGATTGGTAGTGGTCGCCTGCGCCAACGCGGCGGCATAGATCTCCGAACCGCCCGGAATGCGCCATGCGCCGTCGCCCACGGCTGTCTTGGCCCGCAGCGCGCTCATCAGCGCAATCTGCCGGTCGAGCGCGGGATAGACCGCACCGGCGATGATTTTCGCAGCGCGCGCGCCCCAGTCACCGGCAATGCCTTTGGCCTTGGCCCGGCCAGCCAGCGATTGTGCCATGCCGCTATCGAGCGGCGCAGGCCCGCGCAACTTGCGCATTTGGCTCACCGCCAAATCGATTGACCAACCCGGCGCGAGCAGACCGCGCGCCGCTTCGGCCCGTTGGCTGGCGCTATCTTGATCGAGTTGGACTGCAAAAGCCGAAAGCCGTGCCAGATAAGCCTCTGCGTCAGCCGCGCTCTCGATCGGATGGCTCGAATCAAGGAAATCGGGGGTGCCGAAATAGGCCCCGGCCTGCTGGTTGATCCGATAGGGCGACTGCACCGAATCAATCCCGAACCGACCCGGCGAACTGATGCTGTCTTCCAGATTATAGCGAACCAGCGCTTGATAACGCTTGGCCGCTGCACCCAGACTGGCGGCGGGAATGGCATTCAGCCGGCCCAGCCAGACGCGGCTGCGGGCCAAACCGGCGCGGCGCTCAGCCGCAGTCGGCGGGGACAGTTTGGAACGCAAATGCGCCAACTTGCCCTTGTCGAGCCCCAGCACCGTGGCGAATTCAGGAGAACGCGCGATCCCATCGGCAAACATTGCGTCGAGTAGGCCCAGCAGCGCCTTGTCCCCGCGCGCCGCCGCGCCTTTCGCAAAAGTGGGATCTGCCGCAAGTGCCAGTGCAACGGCACCGCTTGATGCCAGAAAATTGCGCCGATCCATGTCCGTCTCCCCAGAAAAAATCTACCTATCAGCCATGAACTGCAGCGGCAGCATGCGGCAAGCCCTTCGACCAGCCGCTGAACCACTTCGACGAACGTCAGCCAATCCGGTAAAACTCGGCTACCCGGTCAAGCGCGAGGCGCAGCACCAGTTTGCCGCTGCGGACCGGCCAGGCCAACGCGCGCTCTGCGTCCGGCAGGCCTTCTCCGGCGCAGACCACCCGCCAGAGGATATCGGACAATCCTGGTCCGGCCGATTCGACCGCGCGATCAAACCGTTGGCGCGCGGCGATCTGGCGTTCGCTGGCGCTGAGCGAGGGTTCGCCGCCACCGCCCTGCACCCGCACCGGATCCCACCGCATCGTTACGCTGGAGGCGATCTGGGCGCGTTCGTAATCGCGGCGTAGGCATTCCCCGGCGGCGAACTGCGCGTCGGTCAGGTGGCCGCGGGCGTGTAGCCAGCACAGCGGGCTTTCGGCCAGATTGACCGTGACTGAGCGGCCGCCCTTGCGTGGCCGCCCGCTGCCGGGTCCCTCATTGGTCAGTTCGCGTTCTACCAGTTGGCGCTGCATGGCTCTCCCCTCGGCTATGTTGGTCGCGAATCGGCTTGCCAAAAGAGCCCTGTTGTAGGAAAGTGAAAAACCAATCTGGTTACAATCTATGCCGTCATTGCGGGCATAGCGAAGCAATCCAGAGCCGCATAAACCGCCCTAGATTGCTTCGCTGCGCTCGCAATGACGGAACAAGGAAGCGCCAAAATGATCAACCGCATCCGCGATATCCGCCGCGAGAAGAAGCTGACGCTGGCCGATGTTGGCGCACGCTGCAAACCGGCCACTACTGCGCAGACAATCGGCCGGTTGGAAACCGGCACCCGGCAATTGTCACTGGCCTGGATGAACCGGATCGCCGCCGCGCTGGGGGTTGAACCTGAATTGCTGGTGCGCGGCGACGCTGGCACGCAGCCCCGGTTCGTCGCGCGATTGACCGCTGACGGCGCCGAGGCCCTGCCCGCCCCGCGCGATGCGATCGTGCCATCGGCGCTGGGCGGAGAGGAGCCGCTGGTGGTGCTGGCGATTGAAAGCCCGGCTGGCCTTTACCGCGCTGGCGATCAGGTCTGGCTGCGGCAGTATGGCCCCGATAGCTATGCCAAGCTGCTCAACCGCGATGTCCTGATCCCGCGTTCGGGCGGGCGGTTCGCATTTGGCCGGATGATTGACCGCGACGATACCCATGTCGCGGTGCTGCCGCCCGATCCCGGCCAACGCCAAATCGTGATCGACAAACCGGCCTGGATCGCGGCTGCCGAAATGCTGGTCCGCCCGTTGTGACCAAGCTGCGGGTGCTGAGCCTCAGTACGCTTTACCCCAACGAGAAGACGCCCAATTTCGGCGTGTTCGTCGAACGCCAGATGCAGGCTGTGATGAAGCGCGGCGATGTCGATCTGGTGTTGGTGAACCCGCTTGGCACCCCGCCCTTTCCGCTCAGCCTGCACCCGCGCTATCGCGGCTTGCGTGATTTACCGGCCGAGGAATTGCGCGGCGGCGTGCGTGTGTTGCGTCCACATTTCACCCTGATCCCCGGCATCGGCGCGCGATTCAACGCCGCCGCAGAAGCGCGGGCGGTGCTGCCGCTGGTGCAGCGGCTTCATGCCGAGGCCCCGTTCGACCTGATCGACGCGCAGTTCTTCTACCCCGATGGGCCCGCCGCTGTGCAGATCGGCAAGGCACTGAACCTGCCGGTCAGTATCAAGGCGCGCGGCGCGGATATTCATCACTGGGGCAAAGACCCAGCAACTGCCGCGCAAGTTCTGGCCGCCGGACAGGCCGCCCAAGGGTTGCTAGCGGTGTCACAGGGGCTGGCCGATGATATGGCCGCGCTCGGGATGGACCGGGGCAAGATCACGCTGCACCGCACCGGGCTCGATGCCGACCTGTTCCGGCCCTATGACCGCAAGATGTGCCGCGACCAGCTTGGCCTGCCGCGCGGTGTGCCGGTGCTGGTCACGGTCGGCGCGCTGATCCCGCGCAAGGGGCAGAAGTATGTGATCGAAGCGCTGGCCTTGCTGCCCGATGCGATCCTGCTGCTGGCCGGCACCGGCGCCGACGAAGCCGCGCTGAAAAGCATGGCCGAGCGGCTGGGCGTGGCCGACCGGGTCCGGTTTCTGGGCGCGGTGCCGCATGGCGAGCTGCCGATTATTCTCAACGCCGCTGACGTGTTCGTGCTGCCGACCGCCAGCGAAGGCCTCGCCAATGCCTGGGTTGAGGCGCTGGCCTGCGGCACCCCAGTGGTGACAACACCAATCCCCGGCGCCGCCGAATTGCTGACTGATCCCACCTGGGGCCGAATGGTCGCGCGCGACAAGCTGGCAATCGCGATTGCGGTCGGCCAGTTGCTGGCGGACTTACCCACTCCAGAGACGGTTTGCGCCGCAGTGGCGGGCTACAGCTGGACCGCCAACGCCGCAGCGCTGGTTGACCACTGGCGGCGGTTGGCGGACGCTTAAGCCGTCGCTTCGCGCGCCATTCGTTCCTGCCGCTCAACCTGGCTTTCGACCGGTACAAAGCTGGACGAAGTGACCTTCAGCCAGATCAGGATCGGCGCGGCCATATAGACCGAGCTATAGGTCCCGACGAAGATCCCCAGCGTGATCGCGGCGGTAAAGCCATAGATCACCGGCGGGCCCAGCAGCAGCAGCGCCAGCAGCGTGATCAACACCGATAGCGAGGTCACGATGGTCCGGCTGAGCGTTTCGTTGACCGAAAGATCGAGCAGTTCGGGCATCGGCATCCGGCGATACTTTTTCAGGTTCTCTCGAATCCGGTCATAAACGACGATCGTATCGTTGAGCGAATAGCCGATCAGCGTCAGCACCGCGGCGACGATGTTAAGGTCGAACTCCATCTGGGTCAGCGCAAACATCCCCATCGTCAGCGAAACGTCGTGGATCAGCGCGAACAGCGCGCCGACCCCGAATTGCCATTCGAACCGGATCCAGATGTAGATCGAGATCGCCACCATCGCGGCTAGCAGCGCCAGCCCGCCGGAACGGCCCAGTTCTTCGGAAACTTTGCCCGAAACCGAATCGACCCCGTCAATCCGCGCATCAGGGTGCGCGGCTTTGACGGTTGTGGTGATCTTGTCCGACATCTTGTTGGCCAGGCTCGGATCCTTGTCGAACCCATCGGGCAAGCGCATCCGGATCGAGACTTCGTTGGGTTTGCCAAACTGCTGAATGATCGGTTCGCCGTAACCCAGCTTGGCCACGCTTTCGCGCAGTTCTGCAACGGGGGCCGCGGCGCTTTGGGCATAGGTTACCCGGATCATTTGCCCGCCGACGAAATCGACGCCCAGGTTCAGCCCCTTGGTCAGGACCAGCCCCCATGAAGCGAGGATCAGAATGCTGGAGACAACATAGAACGGCACCCGCCAGCGCAGGAATTTGATGTCGGTATTGTCGGGGATCAGCTTGAGAAGTTTCATGGCGCGCAATCCCTTACAGCACGATATCGGTGGGGCGGACGCGGCGCAGATAGCCTGCCACCCACATCCGGGTCAGCCACACGGCGGTGAACACCGAAGTGCCGATGCCGATAATCAGCACGATCGCAAATCCGCGAACCGGACCAGATCCGATCAAGAACATCAGCACGGCAGCGATGATGTTGGTGATATTGGCGTCAAAGATCGCCCGGCTGGCTTCCTTGTAACCCATCTCGACCGCTTGGACGACCTTGCGGCCCCTCGCTCTTTCCTCGCGGATACGTTCGTTGATCAGCACGTTGGCATCCACCGCCGCGCCAATCGTCAGCACGAACCCGGCAATCCCCGGCAGCGTCAGGGTGCCGCCAATCGCCGCCAGAATGCCCAGAATCATCAGCGCGTTGATGACCAACGCGATATTGGCATAGAGTCCGAACCGGCCATACGTCAGCCAGATGAACAACATCAGCGCGAAGGTGCCGACGCCCATCGCGATCATTCCCTTGCGGATCGAATCCGCGCCAAGGTCTGGCCCAACCGTGCGCTCTTCGACCACCTTGAGGTCGACCGGCAGCGCGCCGGAAACCAGTGAGGTGGCAAGCTGCTTGGCGCTTTCACTGGTGAAGCTGCCCGAAATCCGGGCTTGGCCGCCCAGGATCGGCTCTTGAATGTTGGGTGCTGACAGCACCTTTCCATCCAGAATGATCGCGAACGGCTTGTTGACGTTCTCAGTCGTCAGCCGGGCGAACTTGGCCCCGCCAGCCTGATCGAAAGTGATCTGAACCACCGGCTCGTTGGTCTGCTGATCGTTGCTCGGCTGGGCATCGGTCAATTGATCGCCCTTGACCCCGCCATAGCGCTTGACCGCAAGCCGCCCGGTGCCATCCTTTTCCGGATTGGCGAAAGGCACCAGTTCAGACCCGGCCGGAGCGATCCCTTGCGCAACCAGCGCCGGATCGGCCGACAGATCGACCAGTTTGAATTCCAATTTGGCAGTCTGTCCCAGCAGCGCCTTCAACGCGGCTGGATCACTGAGCCCGGGAACCTGAACGACAATCCGGTTTTCGCCCTGCCGGATGATCGTCGGTTCGCGCGTTCCCATCCCGTCGATCCGTTTGCGAACCACGTCGGTCGCCGAATCCATCGCCATGCCCTGGGCCTGATTGATCCCGGCAGCGGTTGGGGCGAGGACGATCTTGCCGCCATCGATCTTCAGATCCCAATCGCGCTGGCCCGACATCGATGCGCCGCTGGTCAGCGTCTGCAGCACTTCACGCGCAGCCTCACCCTTGGCCGGGTCGGTCACCATACAGCTGACGGTGCCGTCCTTGGTCGAAATATCGCCGATTTCAATCTTGGCCTGCCGCAACCGGTTGCGGACATCTTCGGCCATCGTATCAAGCCGCTGGCGGCGGATCTGATCCGCACTGGCTTCGAGCAGGATATGGCTGCCACCCGCCAGATCGAGGCCCAGATTTACCTTGGGATCAATCAGCCGGGCCGGCCATGGCAAACCTGCTACCGCAAAGACCGATGGCATCGCCGCCAGACAGCAGGCCAGTGTCAGCAGCCACAGCGAAATCCGCTTCCAGGCGGGAAAATCAAGCATGATGAGGCTTTCAGATCAATCGTTGGCAGGCGTGGTGCCGGCCGGCGGCACAATATCGGCCAGGGTCGATTTGACCGCCTTGACCCGCACATTCGGCCCCAGTTCCAGCTCGGCGTAATGCTCGTCAACCTTGATCACTTTGGCCAGCAAGCCGCCGCCAGTCAGCACTTGATCGCCCTTTTTGATCGCCGAAATCTTGGTCTGATGATCCTTTTGCCGCTTCATCTGCGGGCGAATGATCAGGAACCAGAAAATCGCGACCATCGCGACCAAAGGCACGAACTGGACCCAGCTTGGAGGCGAATCGGCCCCGGCGGCTGCGGCGGAAAGGATGATGAAAGTCTGGCTGCTCATGGCTCGTACTTGCTTCCCTGATTTGGGTGCCAGGATCGCTCCCGGCCTAATTGCGGGCGACTAGCAGCAATGCCATCCGATAGCAACGCGCCGCCCCCTGGCGTTTCCCCCAGATGGCGCCTGCGCTGCGCGGTTCAAGGGGGCCATGAACTTTCACCTCGCTGCTTGCCTTCGCCACGTCGCCTGCCTATAGACCCGCTCCTCTGACCCTTGCGCAGCGCGCCGGGGTTGGGACCGGTCGGGACGTAGCGCAGCCTGGTAGCGCATCACACTGGGGGTGTGGGGGTCGGAGGTTCGAATCCTCTCGTCCCGACCAAATTTTCTTTGAGCGCAGCAATTATAGCCAGTCCTAGCGTCCAGCCAAATTCGGCGCGCGCTTTTCTGCGAACGCACGCGGTCCTTCGCGGGCGTCGGCGCTGGATTGCCAGCCTTGAAACGCCGCCCAACCGGGCTGCGCCGCCATCGCGGCCTGCACATCCGGTTCAGCCAGACCGAGCCGGACAAGTTCCTTGGAAGTGCGCACTGACACCGGCGAAGCGCACAGAATATCGGCGCACCAGCGCTGCCCGGCTGCCGCCAGATCAGCGTCGGGTGCCGCCTGCGTCACAAACCCCAGCCGTTCGCCTTCCTCGGCTCCGACCCGGCGCGAGGCGAGGATCATGCCCATCGCCTGCTTGATCGGCACTGACCGCGCCAGCCGGTGCAGCCCGCCGCCCAGCGCCACGGCGCCGACCAACGGCTCGGGCAAGGCGAACACTGCGCTTTGCGCCGCCACGATAATGTCGCAGGCCAGCGCCAGTTCGAACCCGCCGCCCATCGCGATGCCGTTCACCAGCGCAATGAACGGTTTGGGGCAATCGAACCGCTCGATCAGTCCGGCATAGCCGTGCGGCGGATAATCGCGCTGCCCCTCTACCCTTGCTGCCTTCAGGTCGGATCCCGCGCAAAACGCGCGGCCCTCGCCGGTGATCACACAGACCTGCTCGTCCGGCGCGGCGGCAAAGGCGTTAAAGGCTTCCTCCAACTCCCAATGCATCGCGGTGTTGATAGCGTTGAGCGCTTCGGGCCGGTTAAGCGTGATCGTCCGCACCGCGCCCGCCAGCTCGCTTCGAATGAATTGCATTGCCGTCACCCTTGCTGTTGCGACTTCATCCGTTCCACATCCCAGCCCGCCAGACCAGACCGCGCTGGATTTTCCTACACGCGGCAATTTGGTTATGTGGCCTGTTCCTTTCCCTCCCAAGGAGCATTCCCATGGCATTAATCGAAGCCCTGATCGGCCCTATCGCGGCGCTGATCGACAAAGTAATTCCCGACAAAGCCCAGCGCGACAAAGCCAAGCTGGAATTGCTGCAACTGCAAGGCTCGCAAGACCTTGCCGAAATCAACGCGCGCCTCTCCGCCATCGTCGCCGAGGCCAATTCCCGCGATCCCTGGACCAGCCGGGCCCGGCCAAGCTTTCTGTATGTAATGTATGTGCTGCTACTGTGGGCCCTGCCGATGGGTCTGCTGGCCGCATTCAGCCCGGCCAAAGCGGCGGAAATCGCGGCAGGAATGAATGCCTACCTGTCCGGCTTACCCGAACCGCTCTATGCGCTGTTTGGCACTGGCTACCTCGGTTACACCGCCGCGCGGCAGTGGGGCAAGATTGCCGGAACCGACAAATAGTTGCCCGGTTAGGGTTCGTTTAGCCGCATCTGAGCGGGGTTTAGCCGCGTCTCAACCAACTTTTGCAGCTTTAGGGCCGGTCTTGGTTAGTTTCAGGTAATCTTTCTGCGTTATGGCCGTTTCACGTCGGGCAGCACGTTGCCGCCCCGGGAGTTGTCTGTGAGCAGAGCGAACATCCTTTTCCCCAAGTCCGGCCCCATGGCCGCCGCTGCTGCGCTGATTGCAACTGCGCTGCTGGGCGGCTGTTCTGGCCGTGACACTGATGGAGCTGAAAAGCTGGCTGCGATCAATGCCGCCGCCGAACGCGCGGAAAAAGCCGCGGTTCGCGCCGAAGTCGCCGCCGCCAAACTTGAAAAAGTCGGGCAGCCGACAGTGGTCGAAGCCGATCCCGACGCAACTGAAGATGCCGAGGATGCCGCACTGGCCGCAGAAAACGAACCGGCCTCAACCGAACCAGACGTCAAGACCTGAGCCATTTCGGCTTGCCCAAGCGGACTGCACGGCTATGGCAAGTCCCTGATCCCCATCCGCATCAGGGAAATCACCCGTGGCTCTGCGCAAAGTTCTGGTCCTCAACGGTCCCAATCTCAACCTGCTCGGCACGCGTGAGCCCGAGATCTATGGCACGGACACGCTGGCCGATATCGCCGCGCGGTTGACCACCCAAGGCACGGCACTGGGGCTTGAAGTCGAATGCCGCCAGTCCAACCACGAGGGCGTGCTGGTCGATTGGCTGCACGAAGCGCGCGCCGCCGGGGTCCATGCCGTCTTGCTCAACGCCGGGGCCTATACCCACACCTCGATCGCGCTGCTCGATGCGATCAAAGCGACCCAGCTTAGGGTCATCGAGGTGCACCTGTCCGATCCCGAAATGCGCGAACCGTTCCGCCACTTGTCCTACGTCGGCATGGCCGCGATCGATTGCGTCAAAGGGCTAGGCGCCAAAAGTTATGAGGTCGCGCTGGAACGGGCCGCACAGCTTTAGGGCCTTGCCTCACGCGCTTGCCCCGCGCATAGGCGGATGAACAAACATTCATCGAGGACGCGCATGAGCGAAACCAAGAGCGCCAACCGTTCGGGCGGCATGAACATCGATAGCAAGCTGGTCCGCGAACTGGCCGAGTTGCTGGCCGAAACCGGCCTTACCGAAATCGAAGTCGAAGACGGCGACCGCAAGATTAAGGTCGCGCGGCAGATCACTGCTGCGCCGGTCCAGACCTATGCTGCTGCGCCTGTCGCCGCACCTGCTGCAGCCCCGGCAGTGCCGCTGACGTCTGCGGCGCCAGAGCCCGCTGCAATTGATGCCAATGCGCTGAAATCGCCGATGGTCGGTACCGTTTACCTCACGCCAGAGCCGGGCGCTGCGGCGTTCATCTCGGTCGGTAGTCAGGTCAAGGCTGGCGATACGCTGGTGATTATTGAAGCGATGAAGGTGATGAACCCGATCATCGCCGACAAAGCCGGTACGATCACTGCGATCCTGGTTGAAAACGCGCAGCCGGTCGAATTCGACCAGCCGCTGGTCGTGATTTCCTGACCCCATGGGCATTTCCCGCATCCTGATCGCCAACCGTGGCGAGATCGCTTTGCGTATCCACCGCGCAGCCCACGAAATGGGGATCGAAACGGTCGCAGTGCACTCCACCGCCGATGCCGATGCGATGCACGTGCGCCTGGCCGATCATGCCGTCTGCATCGGGCCGCCTGCCGCGAAAGACAGCTACCTCAACGTCGCCGCGATCATTTCGGCGGCCGAGATTACCCACGCCGATGCGATCCATCCGGGCTATGGCTTCCTCTCGGAAAACGCCCAGTTTGCGGAGATCGTCGAAAGCCACGATATCGTCTGGATCGGGCCCAAGCCCGAACATATCCGCACCATGGGTGACAAGATTGAAGCCAAGCGCACCGCTGGCGCGCTCGGCCTGCCGCTGGTCCCGGGGTCAGACGGCGCGGTCAGCGAAATCAGCGAAGCCAAGGCGATTGCCGAGGCGGCTGGCTATCCGGTGATTATCAAGGCCGCATCGGGCGGCGGCGGACGCGGGATGAAGGTCTGCAACGGACCTGAAGAACTCGAAACGCTGATCCAGCAGGCCGGGAGCGAGGCCAAGGCCGCGTTTGGCGATGCCACCGTCTATATCGAAAAATACCTCGGCAATCCGCGCCACATCGAATTCCAGATATTTGGCGATGGCAATGGCGAAGCTATCCATCTGGGCGAGCGCGATTGCTCACTCCAGCGCCGCCATCAAAAGGTGCTCGAAGAAGCCCCCTCACCAATCATCAGCCCCGAAGAGCGCGACCGGATGGGCGGCATCGTCGCCAAGGCGATGGCCGACATGCATTATCGCGGCGCTGGCACAATCGAATTCCTGTGGGAAAACGGTGAGTTCTATTTCATCGAAATGAACACCCGGCTGCAAGTTGAACACCCCGTGACCGAAGCGATCACTGGGGTCGATCTGGTCCGTGAACAAATCCGCATCGCCGATGGCAAGCCGCTGTCAGTCCGGCAGGAAGACATCGAGTTTAACGGCCACGCAATCGAATGCCGGATCAACGCCGAAGACCCCTGGAACTTCACCCCCTCCCCCGGTTTGGTCAGCAACTACCACGCGGCTGGCGGCATGAACGTCCGGGTCGATAGCG
>JANMHL010000172.1:0-2162 GCA_031375125.1 Novosphingobium sp.
GTTTTTTTGACGGATTCACCGAAGCATGGTCCCAAGATCGCGGCCCAGAAGTCCTTCGTGCAATTCTCAAGAGGGATTGAAATACTAAAATATGAACGGGACAAAAGGATCTAGATATGGCAGAATTATTAGGGTTCTTGATCGGCGGGATAATTTGGACGTATCTATTTGGAAGGCTAGCGGCACGCATCGCATTTAAAGATTACCCTCCCAATACTAAAGCTCTTTATGGCTCGACTATCGCGTTCGGATTTATATGCTTTGTCGCTTCATTCGGGTTTGACAATTCATTGGCTGGAATTTTTTATGCTCCAGGAGCTATTTTTGGATTTATCTTGCTCCGCAAAGACTATCACAAAGCTTGGATAGGTGACGAACACACGTTTGATTGAGATTTTGTTACCGAAATCCCCTCAATAAACCCGCTTCTTCGGCTTGATATACTCCACGTCATCCGTGAGCGTGTATTCGTGCACCGGGCGGTAGTCGATCTTCACGCTGCCGCCCTTGCCACCCCAGCCTTCGAACCAGGCGGCGGTGTGTTTCATCCACTGTTTGTCGTCGCGTTCGGGGAAGTCTTCGTGGGCGTGGGCGCCGCGCGATTCCTTGCGGTTGTGGGCGCCGTGGATGGTGACGCTGGCCTGGGCGATCAGGTTGTCGAGTTCCAGCGTTTCGACCAGATCGGTGTTCCAGATCAGGCTGCGGTCGGTCACGCCGATATCCTGCATCCGGGCATAGACCTGCGCCAGCTTGTCCTTGCCTTCGGCCATCAGGGCTTCGTCGCGGAACACCGCGCAGCCCTTGGTCATTGTCCGCTGCATTTCCAGCCGTACTTCGGCCGTGGGCGAGGAGCCATTGGCGTGGCGGAAGTGGTCGAGCCGGGTCAGTGCCAGATCAGCGCTGTCCTTTGGCAGTTCGGGATGGGCCGACTGCGGCGTGACGATTTCCTTGAGCCGGTGCCCAGCGGCGCGGCCGAACACGACCAGATCGATCAGCGAGTTTGAGCCGAGGCGGTTGGCCCCATGGACCGAAACGCAGGCTGCTTCGCCCACCGCGAACAGGCCGGGGACGACTGTTTCGGGGTTGCCATCAGCGCCGATGGTCATCACTTCACCGTGATAGTTGGTCGGGATGCCGCCCATGTTATAGTGGACCGTCGGGCAGACCGGCAGCGGTTGCCGGGTCAGGTCAACGCCGGCGAAAATCTTGCCGCTTTCGGTGATCCCGGGCAGGCGCTGGGCCAGCACCTCGGGCGCGATGTGATCGAGGTGCAGATTGAGATAGGCGCCATCGGGGCCAACCCCGCGCCCTTCGCGCATTTCCAGCGCCATTGAGCGCGAAACCACGTCGCGGCTGGCCAGATCCTTGGCCGACGGAGCATAGCGCTCCATAAACCGGTCGCCTTCGGAGTTGGTCAGATAGCCGCCCTCGCCGCGCGCGCCTTCGGTAATCAGCACGCCTGCGCCGTAAATGCCGGTCGGGTGGAACTGAACGAATTCCATATCCTGCAGCGGCAGCCCGGCGCGCAGTGCCATCCCGCCGCCGTCGCCGGTGCAGGTGTGGGCCGATGTGGCGGTGTAGTAGCAGCGGCCATAACCGCCGGTCGCCAGCACCACAGCGTGGCCGCGGAAGCGGTGGATTGAGCCATCGTCCATGCACAGCGCGATCACGCCGACGCATTTTCCGCCGTCCATGATCAGGTCGATCGCGAAGTATTCGATGAAGAAGTCCGCGTCGTACTTCAGGCTCTGCTGATAGAGCGCGTGGAGCATGGCGTGGCCGGTGCGGTCAGCCGCAGCGCAGGTCCGCTGGACCGGGGGGCCTTCGCCCATGTTCTGCATATGCCCGCCGAACGGGCGCTGATAGATCGTGCCGTCTTCGTTGCGGCTAAACGGAACGCCCGCGTGCTCCAGCTCGTAAACCGCCTGCGGGGCTTCGCGAACCATATATTCGATCGCGTCTTGGTCGCCCAACCAGTCCGACCCCTTGACGGTATCGAACATATGCCAGGTCCAGTGATCCGGGCTGTTGTTGCGCAAGCTTGCGGCGATCCCGCCCTGTGCGGCGACAGTGTGGCTGCGGGTCGGGAAAACCTTAGTGATGCAGGCGGTTTTCAGGCCCGCCTCGGCGCTGCCCATCGTGGCGCGCAGGCCCGATCCACC
>JANMHL010000372.1:0-6486 GCA_031375125.1 Novosphingobium sp.
GCCGCCGCGAAGCAGTGCGCGAGGCGGCCGAGAAGGCAGCGATGGACCGGCTGCTGAAAGCGCTGGTCGGCGATGGCGCTTCCGAAGCGACCCGCGAGGCGTTTCGTCAGCGGATCGCCGAAAAGGCGCTCGACGATACTGAGGTTGAGATCGAGGTTGAGGATACCCCCAGCGGCGGGATGGATATCCCGGGAATGCCTGGCGGGATCGGGATGATCAACCTCAGCGAAATGAT
Organism: Novosphingobium sp.; assembly: GCA_031375125.1. Taxonomy (GTDB): domain Bacteria; phylum Pseudomonadota; class Alphaproteobacteria; order Sphingomonadales; family Sphingomonadaceae; genus Novosphingobium. Next base: position 236 of record JANMHL010000372.1, read on the forward strand.
GGGCAAGGCGCTCGGCAAGCAGGCGCTTAAAAAGCGCAAACTGAAAGTGCCCGAGGCTTGGACCAAGCTGGTCGACGAAGAAGCCGAAATACGGATGGATCAGGATGATGTCGCCCGGGTCGCGCTGGCCAATGCTGAAACCAACGGGATCGTGTTTCTGGACGAGATCGACAAGATCGCGGTTTCGGATGTGCGCGGCGGGTCGGTTAGCCGCGAAGGGGTTCAGCGCGATCTGCTGCCGTTGATTGAGGGCACCACGGTGGCGACCAAATACGGCCCGATGAAAACCGACCACGTGCTGTTCATTGCCAGCGGCGCGTTCCATGTCGCCAAGCCAAGCGATCTGCTGCCCGAACTGCAGGGCCGTTTGCCGATCCGGGTCGAGCTGAAAGCGCTGACCGAGGACGATTTCGTCCGGATCCTCAGCGAAACCAAGGCCAATCTGGTCGAGCAATACTGCGCGCTGCTCGGCACCGAAAAGGTCACGCTCGATTTCACCCCTGGCGCGATCCGCGCGGTCGCCCGGATCGCAGCCCAAGTCAACGAGGCGCTCGAAAACATCGGCGCACGGCGGCTCCAGACGGTGATGGAGCGGCTGCTGGAGGAGCTGAGCTTTGAGGCTGAGGACCGCGCCGGTGAAAGCGTGACGATTGATGAGGCCTATGTCAGCGAGCGGCTGGCGGGGCTGGCCAAGGATACCGATTTGTCGAAGTATATCTTGTAGCGTTGGGCTTGTTCGCCTAATGTTCCAGCAGACATAGGTGGGAGATTGGCGATGAAACTGACCGGCGGATGCCAATGCGGCGCGGTGCGCTATTCGGTTGAAGGTGAGCCGCAGCACGTCGCGCTGTGCCATTGCTCTGACTGCCGCAAGAGTTCTGGTGCGCCAATGGTCAGCTGGGCCGCCTTTGCCGAGGGTGAGTTCACGCTCGAACAGGGTGCGCTGACCACGTTCAATTCCTCCGGCTCGGCGCTGCGCAGTTTCTGCCCGAAATGCGGTACCGGGATTGCCTATCGCAACGAAGAATTTCTGCCCGGCATCGTCGATATTCAGTCGGCCACGCTCGATGATCCGGATGCCTTGCCACCGGGCGCGCATATTCAGGTGGCAGAGCGGATCGGCTGGATGGAAGCCGCGCATGGCCTGCCCACGTTTGAGCGGTTTCCGGAGATGCCGGAGTAATTCCTCCCCGTTCCGGGTAGGATATGATAGGCAGTCCCCATGCAAACCCCCGAAGACAAACCAATCTACCGCCTCCTAACCGGCAAAGACGACCGCGCCTTTTGCGAGCGGGTGTCCGAAGCGCTGGAGCAAGGCTGGCGGCTCTATGGCTCACCCAGCATGGTTTGGGACGAGGGGCGTCTGAGTATCAAGGTATCGCAGGCCGTGGTCTGGCATGAAGCAGACGTAGTGAAGTAGCTACTCCGCCGCCGCGCCCAATTCTTCCATAGCCTCAGCCTGACGCGCCCACATTTCAGCGTAGAGCCCGCTTTTGCGGAGCAGTGCCTGGTGGGTGCCTTGTTCAACCAGCACGCCATCGTTCAGCACCAGGATCGTGTCGGCATCGGCGATAGTCGAGAGCCGGTGCGCGATGCTGAGCGAGGTGCGGCCCGCGGAAACCGCGTGCAGTGTGGCCAGAATATCCTGTTCGGTGCGAGTATCGAGCGCGCTGGTGGCTTCGTCCAGCAGCAGGATCGGCGGGTTTTTGACCAGCGTCCGGGCGATCGCCACGCGCTGCTTTTCACCGCCAGACAGTTTCAGCCCGCGTTCGCCGACTTCGGTATCATAGCCTTGCGGTAAGCGGCCAATCAGATCGAGTAGTGCCGCCCCGCGCGCGGCCGCTTCCACTTCGCCAGCACCCGCCCCATCGCGGCCATAGGCGATGTTGTAGCCAATGGTGTCGTTAAACAGCACCGAATCCTGCGGCACGATCCCGACTGCGGCGCGCAACGAGGCCTGCGTTACTGCGCGGATATCCTGACCGTCGATCAGGATCCGGCCGCTCCAAGGATCGTAGAACCGGAACACCAGCCGGGCGATGGTGCTTTTGCCTGCGCCCGATGGGCCGACAATCGCGATCTGATGCCCGGCTGGCACTTCAAAGCTCAATCCCTTCAGGATCGCCCGGTCCGGCTCGTAACCGAACACAACGTTGTCGAATGTCAGGGTCGGGCGGCTGATGATCAGAGCTGGCGCGCCGGGGGTGTCGGCCACTTCAACCGGCGTGTCGATCAGGTCGAACATCTGAGCCATGTCGATCAGCCCCTGCCGGATCGTCCGGTAAACCATCCCGAGCAGATCGAGTGGGCGGAACAGCTGCATCAGATAAGTCTGGACGAACACCAGATCGCCGACGGTATGCTTGCCCTGCAACCAGCCCCAGACGGTATAGGCCATCGCGCCGGCCATCAGCAGGTTGGTGATGAATGCCTGCGCGATGTTGAGCAGGCCCAGGCTGTTTTCGCTTTTGACCGCAGCATCGGCAAAGGCCTGCGCGCTTTCTTCATAGCGCCGCGCTTCACGCGCTTCGGCGCTGAAATACTTCACCGTCTCATAATTCAGCAGCGAATCGACCGAGCGGGCGAGGGCCTGCCCGTCGAGCCGGTTCATTTTTTCGCGCAGGGCATTACGCCAATCGGTGATCCAGCGGGTGACCGCGCCATAGGCCACCACTGCGACCGCCGTCGCGGCGACCAGCCCCCAGCCGAACGTGAAGTAGAAGATCACCGCGACCACGATCAGTTCGATCACGGTCGGGGCGATGTTGAACAGCATGAAATAGAGCATCACGTCGATGCTCTTGGTCCCGCGGTCGATGGTCTTGGTAATCTCACCCGTGCGGCGGGCGAGGTGGAAGCGCATCGACAGACTGTGCAGCTTGGTAAAGGTATCGACCGCCAGCTGCCGGGTTGCTTCCTGCCCGACCCGCTCGAACACAATATTGCGCAGGTTATCGAACACCACGCTGGTAAACCGGCCAAGTGCAAAGGCCAGAACCAGCGCGAAAGCGATCTGGAACCCGACCGGGCCGGGCACAGCCATCGCATCAACCGCCAGTTTATAGGCATAGGGCAGCGACAGCGTGATCGATTTGCTGGCCAGCACCAGCCCGACCGAGATCACGATCTTGCGCTTCAGTGCCGGGCGGTCTTTTGGCCACAGATAGGGCAGGAACCGCCGCAGCGTATCCCAACCATCGTGGCGGGCGTGGGTATCAGGCGCGGGGATGTTGGGGGACATGGCCCCCCATTTAGGGTGCCGCCGCAGAAAGGGAAGGGCGGGCGGCTAGTCCAGCCGCGAACCGAGATTATCGTTGTGCCGTTCAAACGCCCGCTCAGGCACGTCGAAATAGATCCGGCGCGTGCTGAAATCGATCGCGATCCGGTCCAACTGGCGCAGATCGCGCATTCCCAGCAGCAAGGCCGGTTTGCGGTCCAGACCCAGCGCGGCAAAGGCGGGCGAATCTGCAAAGGCGATCAGGACATTGCCAAAGTTGACGTTACTGATCTGCAAGTTGCGGGCGAGGCCCATATCGGCCGTGATGGTCTGTCCCGTGACCGAGCGGAGCACAGTTTGTCCATGGCGCCCGCGCCGGGACAACTTGGTCTGCAAAGCCATATTGCCGATCGAGGTGTCCGATCCGGTATCGATCACCACTTCGACTTTGACGCCATCAATAGTGGCATCGGCCATGATCAGCTGGCCCGATTTGCGCCGGGCCGTGACGACGATTTCATAACCGCGATTGCCGCCCAGTGACTTGGAGTCCGAAACCGCGATCAGCCCTTGGCGGAAATCGATCTGGACCCGCTGGCCCTGCAGACTATCCAGCCCGATGATCCCCTCCGCGCCGATATCGCTGGCTTTCAGTAACGGCGCGAGCAAACCGTAGTAGGAGCGCTTGCCCAGATCGATCTGCTCAAGTTCGACCGTATCAACCGTCTCGCTGCCCGCGATCCCGGTCAATTTGGCGCGGCCCGTGATCGGCAGGGCCAGTCTGCTGGCGAGCCCGGTCGACAGCACAGTGTTCTGCGCGCCGGTATCGATCATGAATTCGAACGGGCCATGTTTGCCAATCTGAACCGGGACAGTCATCCGGGATTCGCGGTCAATCCCGATCTCGATCACATCGACCTGGCTGGCTTGCTGGGTACCATCCTGTCCAGTCAGCAGCGGCATCGCGACCACCAGTGCGGCGAACGGAACAAGCATCGGATTGATCGGCATGAAGGGGATCCTCTCTCGGCCGAGAGACTACGCCTTCAAAACCAAATGCGCAAAGACAGCTATCGGTTGGCCTTGGCCGCCTGCCGCGCCGCCGGAATCGCGCGGACGTCGGCCAGCAATGCTGTGATTTCGCCGAACAGCGGGTGCCGGATCAAGGCCAACGTGGCCAGCCAGGCCAGCACTCCGGCAACGACAGCCAGTGTCAATTGACCCAAACCCGCCTCAGCGGGGCCATTCCACCAGATATAGCTGGCGAGCACGGGCGCGATTGCGGCGAGCGTTCCGGCCAGACTCTTGCCCCAGACCTTGAGCAGCGCAGGCCAGCTCAGCTGCGTGATCTCCCGCAGGAACGGCGCATAGACGGCGACCCAGTAGAGCCCATGGGCGACCCGCGAAGCGGCGACCCAAACCAGCCCGAACGGCGCGGCCAGCGCGAGCAGCAGGACCGAGGCAATCGTCTCATATATATTATAGCGCACCAGTTGGCGCATCCGTCCAACCAGGATCGGCAAATCGCCGTTCAGCGGCACCGCGACATAGCACAGCTGTGACAATGCGACCCAGGTCAGCAGCGGCGCCGCCTCGGCCCAGCGCGGGCCATAGAGCAGATCAACCAGCGGCGCGGCCAGCACCGCGATCCCGGCCATCGCGGGCCAGGTGATCCCGGTATAGGCCGCCACCACTCTTAAATAAGGGGGGCCCAGCGGCTGACCTTCATCGCGAACCTTGCGGAAGGCGGGATAGAAGACGCCGGTGACTGCGCCCGAAACCAGCAGCCGCAATTGCAGCGCCAACCCCGATGCGCGGGCGAACAGGCCGACCGCAACCTCGCTCAGAATGCGCCCGACCAGCAGTTCCGGTGCGCGCGCGGTGATCGATCCGCAAACCGAAAGCACCGTATTGGTCCCGCCCAGCACAACGATCGGTCTTACGCCGTTTAGCCGCCAAGGCCAGGGAAGCAGGCCGCCGGCGCGCCACTGGCTGATTGCCAGACGCGCGCCCTGTTGGGCGAATGCACCCCAGGCCAAAGCCATTGCGCCATGGCCGCGCACAGCCAAGGTCAGGGCCACAGCGGCATTGGCCGCCGCCGCGCCGACTTCGATCATGCTGTTTGATTTGAAATCCATCCGCCGCTGGCACAGCGCCTGCGGAACGATAGCCAAGGGGACGAGCAGATAGGAACAGGCGATAACCAATGCGAGTGGCAGCAGGCGCGCGTTCTGATAGAACCATGAGACCGGCCATGCCGCCAGAATCGTAACCGCCGCAATCGCCCAAGCTACGGCAATTGACAGGGTGAAGGCGGACCGCAGCTTCTCCTCAGTCAGATCGCGCTCGCCGGTGATATAGCGGGTAACCCCGAAATCCTGAAGGAACGCGATCAACGTGACCGCGGCGAAGGCGATCGAAAACAACCCCAACTCGGCCGGGTCAATGTAGAACCGCGCCAGCACTACGCTGGTCACGAACTGGATCGCAAAGGCCGTGTACTGCGATGCGATCGCCCAGACTGCCGCAGTGCGGACCGGCATCGCGCTCATACTGCCCGCTTTGCTTGAACCAGCGCCAACGCAGCGCGCGCCGCGTAAAGCGGCTTACCCGCGCGGAGAATCCGTGCGGCAGCACGCCACAAGTGCGGAGCCGCGCCGCGATCAGCGATGTGGCCAATCAGGTCTTGCCAGCCGTCGCCGGTCAGAGCATCGGCGGAAAACAGGATACGATCGACAATCCGCCGCCGGATATATTGCGCTGTACCCGGTCCGAACAGATCGTCCAGCTTTTCAAGCTCAGGCAGCGCCGGAACTCCGGCGGTCGGATCGGCTTGACCCTTCAGACGGGCTTCGTGAGCCAGCCAGGCAATTGCGGCGTTGCGGGTTTGCTCAACCACGTGGGCGGTGCTGACCTGACCGGGATAGACGCGGTAGTTGACCAGATTCTCTGGCAGATTGGCCAGCTTGGTTACTTCCGACAGGCGCAGCCACAGGTCGTAATCTTCGCAATGCCGATAGGCCCGGTGATAGCC
>JANMHL010000431.1:0-6670 GCA_031375125.1 Novosphingobium sp.
GCTCTGCCCGCCGCGGTGGTGTTCGCGCAGAAAAGCCTCGCCCATCACAATATCGTCCAATTCCAACACATTGGTCCGCACTGCCCGCGGGTCGACCGGCGGGGTCTGGATGGTCGACAATTCGCGCAGGCCCGACATCGCCATCTGCAGCGTGCGCGGGATCGGGGTAGCGGTCAGCGTCAGCATATGGACATTGCTGCGCAGCTGTTTCAGCGTTTCCTTGTGAGTCACCCCGAACCGCTGTTCTTCATCAACGATTACAAGCCCAAGCTGCTTGAAGCTCAGGCTCTTTGACAGGAGCGCATGGGTGCCGATCACGACATCGCAAGTGCCATCGGCCAGCGCGGCCTTGGTTGCCTTGGCTTCCTTGTCACCCACCAGCCGCGATAGCCGCCCGACCCGCAGTGGGAACCCGGCAAACCGCTCGGTAAAGCCGGTGAAGTGCTGGCGGGCGAGCAGCGTGGTTGGCGCAATGACGGCAACCTGTTGGCCCGCCATGGCGGCAACGAAGGCGGCGCGCAGGGCCACTTCGGTTTTGCCAAAGCCGACATCGCCGCAGACCAGCCGGTCCATCGGGCGGCCCTCTGCCAGATCGCGCAGCACGTCTTCGATGGCGGCCTCTTGGTCATCGGTTTCCGCCCACGGAAAGCGCTCAACGAATTGGTCGAAATCGCCCTGTTCAGCGGCCAGCACCGGGGCCGTGCGCAGCGCGCGCAGCGCGGCAGTCTTGAGCAGTTCGTGCGCAATCGCCCGGATGCGCTCCTTCAGGCGGCTCTTGCGCTTTTGCCAGCCTTCGCCGCCCAACCTGTCGAGCCCGACAAATTCGTTGTCGCTGCCATAGCGGCTGAGCACGTCGATATTTTCGACCGGAACATACAGCTTGTCCCCGCCGTGGTATTCCAGCGCGACGCAATCGTGCGGACTTTGACCCACGGGAATTGACTGAAGGCCGCGATAGCGCCCGATCCCGTGCTCCATATGGACCACCAGATCGCCCGGGCTAAGCGCCGCTAGTTCAGCCAGAAACGCATCGGCACCCTTGCGGCGTTTCTTGCGGCGGACCAGCCGGTCGCCCAGAATGTCCTGCTCGGTGACCAGTTCCAGCTCGTCATTGGCGAAACCGCTCTCAAGCGGCAGAACCAACGCCACCGGCGTGCCTTTTGCGGCAAGGCCAAGTGCCTCCTGCCACGTCTCCGCCATGATCGGGGCCGGGCGCGCAGCCTCTCCCAAAATCGCTGCAATCCGGGCGCGGCTGCCCTCGGTATAGGCCGCAATCAGCGTCTTTTTGCCGCGTTTGGCTTGCCCGGTCAGGTACGTCGCCGCAGCCTCATAGATATTGTCGCCGCGCGCGCGTTCGGGGGTGAAATCACGGCTGCTGGCAAAGCCGCAGTCGATCACCGTATTGCTCTCGGGCTGGGCAAACAGATCGGCGCGGTGGACCGGGTGGCCGGACAGGACCGCGCTCAGTTCGTCCTTTGACAGATACAGCGCGGCGGGATCGAGCGGGCGGTAGGATCCGGGCGCTTTGCCAGACGTGTCGCTGCGGCTTTTGAAGTAGTCGGCGATATCGCCCAACCGTTCGTCCGCCGCGCCCAAGGCCGAGCTTTCGATCACGATCGTATCGCCCGCGCCCAGATGATCAAACAGCGTAGTCAGCTTGTCCTCAAACAGCGGCAACCAGTGCTCCATCCCGGCCAGTCGCCGTCCATCGCTGACCGCTTGATATAGCGGGTCAGACGTCGCATTGGCGCCGAACTGTTCGCGATAACGCGTCCGGAACCGTTTAACGCTGTCCTCATCCAGCAGCGCCTCGCTGGCAGGCAGCAGCAGGTGTTCCGCTGCCACCCCGTGCGAGCGCTGAGTGTTGGGATCGAACAGCCGCAGCGTTTCCAGCTCATCCCCAAAGAAATCTAGCCGCAGCCCTGATCCGAGGCCGGATGGATAGATATCAAAGATTGACCCGCGCACGGCATATTCACCAGCATCAACCACCGTATCGGTGCGGCTGTAGCCTTGCCGTTGGAGCAGCGCGATCAGGCTCTCGCGCCCGATCTCCATCCCCGGTTTCAGCAGGCGGACGTTTTCGCGGATTCGGAACGGGCTGGCCACGCGCTGCAGCACGGCGCCCATCGTTGTCAGCAGCAGCTGCGGCGCGCTCGGCTTGGCCTGCAACCGGTGCAACGCCGCCAAACGCCGTGCGCTTACTGAAAGAGCTGGGCTGGCGCGGTCATAGGGCAGGCAATCCCACGCCGGGAAAGTCAGCACTTCCAGCTCTGGCGCGAAGTAGGCCGCGCTATCGGCAATGGCCTGCATCGCCGCTTCATCGGGCGCGATAAACACCGCCCGCGTCTTGGACGCCCGCGCCAGATCGGCCAGCACCAACGGCTGCGCCCCGCGCGCCAGCGAGGCTAGTGTCAACGGAGTTCTGGAGTGAAGCAATTTGGACAGGTCAGGCATGGCTCTCGCAACGGCAATTGCCCCGCAGACCGTTTTGGCGGTGCGCGGGGTATGAACTGCCCGCTGCATAGCCACAGTTTGCCGCAAAGTCAGTGCGCAAATCGCGTGATGTGGGAACCATGCCCATTCTGACAGGTTGAGGGGGTAACGGATACTTGAGAGGTTCCCACCATGATTAGCCTATGCCCCTTGCCCTACAGCCACAACGCGCTGGAGCCCCACATTTCAGCCCGGACGCTCGATTTCCATCACAACAAGCACCATCAGGGCTACATCGACAAAACCAACGATCTGGCCGCGAAGGCCGGGCTGGCCGATGCGCCGCTCGAAGAGATCGTCGCGGTTTCGCGCAGCAAGCCGGAACCGATGCTGTTCAACAACGCGGCGCAGGCCTGGAACCACGCCTTCTATTGGCAATCCATGACCCCCGATCCGGTTCTGCCGGTGAGCAAGTTGACCGCCGCGATCAAGGCCGCGTTCGGCGATATGGACGGACTGCGGGACGCTTTCGTGGCAGCGGGTACGGGGCATTTCGGCTCCGGCTGGTTGTGGCTGGCGGCTAATGAAGCTGGCGAGCTCGAACTGCGCCAAACCCATGATGGCGAGACTTTGGCCGATGCCGCCGATGGCGTACCGCTGCTGGTCTGCGATCTGTGGGAACACGCCTATTACCTGGAATGGCAGAATGATCGCCATGCCTACCTCAAGGTCTGGTTCGAACAACTGGCCAACTGGCAATTCGCCGCCGATCAGCTGGCCGCCAGCAGCGCGGGAACGCGCGGGTTCAGCTATGCCGAGGCGATGACCGAGCCGGTCTGATCAGCGCGGGATTTCGACGAAATCGAGCTTGCAGAACGCGTCCATCATGGGACCGGCATAGTCGTCCGGCACTGACAGTGTGCCCAGTGCCCAGCCCATGATGTCAACGTCTTCCTCGTCCAGCATCCGTTCGAACCATTCGACTTCCACCTCTCCCCAGCTTTCGTGCTTGGTGTCAAAGTAGCAGCCGATCATATAATCAGCCTCTCGCGTGCCGCGATGCCAGGCGCGGAACTTTAACCGCTTGATTCGGGATGCGTCGATCATCACTGTCGCTTAGAGACCACGGGGCACCGGGGCAAGGGAGACAGGGGTGAGTACGAACGATCAGGATTTCGCGGCGTTGGAATTGGCGGCGCGGCTGGCGGCAGACTATCGCCGCGATATAGCGACTGCCCATGCAGTGCCAGTTGCGGGCTATGGCGAAATCCACGCTCACTTCGACGGCCAGGTGCCGGATGAAGGCACTGATGCGCTCAGTCTGATTGCCGAACTGGACAGCGGCGCCCGCGATGGTCTGCGCGCCAATGTCGGCCCGCGCTTTTTCGGCTGGGTGCAGGGCGGATCACACCTGGCCGGGGTGGCGGCGGACTGGCTGACCTCGGCGTGGGGGCAGAACTGCGCCGGGATCCCGATGAGCCCGTCAGGCGCTGCGGTAGAGGCCGTGGCAGCGCGCTGGCTGCTCGAACTGCTCGATCTCCCAGCAGAAAGCTCGGTGGGGCTGGTCAGCGGAGCGACCATCGCCAACTTCGTCGGCTTGGCGGCGGCGCGCGGCGAATTGCTGCGGCGGGTGGGTTGGAACGTCGAAGAAGATGGACTGTATGGCGCGCCAAACCTGCGGGTGCTGATCGGGGCTGACGCTCACAACACGGTATTCTCAGGCTTGCGCTATCTGGGGTTGGGGGAAAAGCGGGTCACCACGATTGGAACCGACGGCATGGGCCGGATGCTGCCCAGCGATCTGGAACGGGCGCTGAAGGTCAGCAGCGATCCAGCGATTGTCATCGGCCAGGCCGGGCAGATCAACACCGGGGTCAGCGATCCCTTTGCCCAGATCATTCCGATGGTCCACGCCGCTGGCGGCTGGGTTCATGTTGATGGCGCGTTTGGCCTGTGGGCGCGGGCCAGTGCCAAGCATCGCCATCTGCTGGACGGGATCGAGCAGGCCGATTCGATGGCAACCGATGGCCACAAGTGGCTGCAAACGCCCTATGACTGCGGCTTTACGATCGTCCGTCACGAGGCCGCCCATCGCCGGGCGATGGATATGCAGGCAAGCTATCTGACCCGCGACAACGATCAGTTTCGTCATCCCGGTGCCTATGTGCCAGAGCTGTCGCGCCGCGCGCGGGGTTTTGCCGCTTGGGCGATGATACGGCGGCTGGGCCGCAGCGGGATCGCCAAGATGATCGACGACGACGTGCGAATTGCACAGGCGATGGCGCAAGGGATGGCCGCGATCCCCGGCGTGACAGTACTTAATCAGCCCGAACTCAACCAGTTTATCGTTCGCTTCGGCGACGAACGCGGCGCTGCGGAGGGCGACCGGCTGACCCAGGCCACGGTCGATCGGATTCAGCAGGATGCGGCCGCTTACATGGGAACGGCTCAGTGGCGCGGGCGCTTGATCATGCGCGTGTCGGTCTGCTCGATCGCCACCACCGATGAAGACGGGCGCATTACGGTCGAAGCGGTGCGGAGCGCGTGGGAGGCTGTCCAGGCGATGGCCTGACTGCCTTTCCGATCACGCCACCTCGCGCAGCGTGTGCAGAATTTCAGCGGCTTGCTGACCGATCAAATCCTTGTGCAATTCCTTGATCAGCGCCTGCTCGGTCAGCTTGTGATAATGCTTGCGCAATTCGCCCAGAGTGCGGGGCGGGGCGATCACCACCAAGTGCTCAAGCTTATGGCCAAGCACCTGTTCGTTGAGCCAGGCTGCGGCGGCGGCGGCATGGGCATCTTCGTTGACCATATTCCCGGCGTGGTTGCCCGCGCTGGAATGGTGACTGCCGCCGGAATGGTTGTGCGCATCCAGTTTTGGACTGGGCAGCGCGCTTAATTCAGGCGCAGCTTCGTCACCGGCGTTGCGGTACAATTCAAAATTCTCACCGTCGATCACTGCGATCACGGCACCATGGGGCAGCAACATTGAACTCTCCTTGGCATTTCAACCGATGTGATTTGGGGCTGCGTGCGACGAACCGTCCATGCGCTGCATCAAAAACTGGCGAAAAATCCCTCAGGCTGATTAAAGGAAGCCATGCGCCCCGAACGTCTCAACCCGCTGTTTGTTCCTGCTGACAGCCTGAAAGGTGTCGGCGCCGGACTGGCGCGCCCGCTGGAGCGGCTCGGGCTGACCCGGGTTCGCGATTTTGCCTATCATTTGCCCGATCGGTTCGTGTCGCGCCGCGCGGTTGGTAATCTGGATGAGGCCGGGGTGGGCGAGCAGATCATCATCGCGCTGACCGCGACCGAGCATCGCGGATCATCCGGGCGCGGACCTTTCCGGGTGCTCGCGAGCGATGCGGTCGGCAACATCTGCGCGATCAGCTATTTTGGGCGGGCGTCGTACTCGGCGAAAAAGTTGCTGCCGGTCGGCGAACTGCGCTGGGTGGCAGGCAAGCTGGAGCAATATGGCCAGATGCTGCAGATCGTTCACCCCGATCATGTCGAGGCGGATAGCGCGGCGCTGGTCGGGCAGCTGACCGAGCCGGTTTATCCGCTGTCCGAAGGGCTGACCCAGAACCGGATTTCGGCCTTGGTCCAGCAGGCGCTGGCAACTGTGCCGGAACTTCCCGAATGGATCGAGCCGGGGCTGGCCGACAAGCTGCAATGGCCGCTGTGGCGCGATGCGCTGGCGCTGGCGCACAAAGGCGATCACCCCGCCGCGCGGGACCGGTTGGCCTATGACGAATTGCTCGCCAACAGCCTTGCGCTGATGCTTGTCAAGAACGCCAACCGGGCGCGGATCGGCACGGCTTTGGTCGGCGATGGATCGCTGCGCGGCAAACTCTCGTTACCCTTTGCGCTGACTGGCGCGCAAACCCGCTCGATCCGCGAAATTGCCGAGGATCTGGCCCAACCCGCGCCGATGCTGCGGCTGCTGCAGGGCGATGTCGGATCAGGCAAAACCGTGGTCGCGCTGGAAGCGATGCTGTTGGCAGTGGAGGCGGGGGCGCAGGCTGCGCTGCTCGCTCCGACCGAAATCCTCGCCCGCCAGCACCACGCAACGCTCAGCCGGATGCTGTCCGGCACCGGAGTGGAAATCGCGTTGTACACCGGCCGCGACAAGGGCCGGGCCCGCGAATCGATCCTGATGGGGCTGGTCGATGGCTCGATCCAGCTGGTGGTCGGTACCCATGCAATCTTTCAGGATGCGGTGGCCTATAAGAAC
>JANMHL010000455.1:0-2250 GCA_031375125.1 Novosphingobium sp.
CCGGGCCGCACTGCTGCGTTGGACGTTGTTTTTGGCGCCGTTGCTGCTGCTGCTCGGCTTTTTGTCGGGCGCAGTTGCGGGCAGCGGCGGGGGCAATCCGTGGTTCATGGGGCTGGAAAAACCAGTAATCTATCCGCCGCCAGCCACGGTCGGAATTGTCTGGAGCATCTTGTACCTGCTGATGGGCGTGGCGCTGGCGATGATCGTCACGGCGCGCGGGGCGGCTGGGCGCGGCGCGGCGATTGCAGTGTTTGTGTTGCAGTTCGTGCTCAATCTGGGCTGGTCGCCGCTGTTCTTTGGGATGCACCAGCTGAGCGCGGCGCTGATCCTGCTGGTGGTGATCGATCTGGCGGTGATCGCCACGATCTGGCTGTTCTATCAGGTTCGCCCGATGGCGGCCTATCTGCTGTTGCCCTATCTGGCCTGGGCATTGTTCGCGACGGCGCTCAATTATCAGTTTGTGGCGGCTAATCCGGATGCGGAAAGCGATGCCGATATCGTGCTGCACTTGAACCCGACCCCGCAAGAGGCCATCTAACCGCCATGCAAAGCGAAAACCCCCTGCTCGCCGATATCTCCAAACTGCTCAACAGCGCTGCTGGAACCGTGGCCGGAATGGGCCGCGAAGCCCGTGATGCGGCGCGCGAACGAATGAAAGAGGGCCTTGGCGGGCTCGATTTCGTCACCCGCGAGGAGTTCGACACGGTCAAACTGATGGCTGCCAAAGCGCGCGAAGAAAACGAAACGCTAAAAGCGCGGATTGATGCGCTGGAAGCGGCGCTGAACGCCAAAGCGAAGAAGTAAGATTCGTTCACACGAAGACACGAAGATGTTGCGCGCGATGGCCGGAGGCTCTTGCCAGTCAGGTGCTGAGCCAATCGAAATGCTGAACTCATAAGTGGCCTTGCCGCAAGCGAGACATCTTCGTGTCTTCGTGTGAAACCATTCTTCAACCCTTGGTTGAACCGCACCGCGTTTCCCGCCAAACCCCGCTCATGCACCTGCGCACCGCCGCCATTGTCTGTTCCAGCCGCCCGCATGGGGAGACGGCGGTAATTGTGCGGATGCTTTCGGCGGAGCAAGGCCTGCTGGCGGGCTATGTCGCGGGTGGGCGCGGGCGGCAGCTGCGGCCGATTTTGGTTCCCGGAAATCTGGTCGAAGCCGAACTGCATTGGCGCAGCGAAAGCCAGCTGCCCAGCGCCCGGCTGGAACTGACCCACAGCCGCGGGCCGTGGCTGGGTGAGCCGCTGGCGGCTGCGGCAATTGGCTGGGTCACCGCGCTGACCACGGCGGCACTGCCCGAGCGGCAGGCCTATCCCTCGCTCTATTCGGCGCTGTCGGGCTTGCTCGATGCGATCTGCCATGCCCCTTCGGCGCGGGGCTGGTTGCCGGGACTGCTGGCCTATGAAGCGCTGCTGCTGCGCGAACTGGGTTATGGCGGCGCGGTGCCCGAGGCGGCGGACGATCACGCCGGCGAACTGGTCCGGTTCGACGCCACCGGGGTGCGGCTGGAACGCTACCTGCTTGCAGATCGGCGCGGCGATGTTATGGGCGCGCGCTCAATGCTGCGTCAGCGGCTGGCGAAAATCGGGTAGGGACGGACATTCGGCCATGAAGATTGCGGTTCTCGCCGGTGACGGCATCGGCCCTGAAGTAACCCGCGAAGCGGTGCGGGTGCTGGAGGCACTGGGCTTGCCCGGGCTGGAGCTGAGTCATGCCGATGTTGGCGGTGCAGCCTATAAGGCGCACGGCCACCCGCTGCCGCCCGAAACGCTGGCCACCGCCCGCGCGGCGGACGCGATCCTGTTTGGCGCGGTCGGCGATCCGGACTGCGATGCGCTGGAACGCTCGCTCCGCCCTGAACAGGCCATCCTGGGCCTGCGCAAGGAATTGGGCCTGTTCGCCAACCTGCGCCCAGCACGCGTTTTCAAGGGGTTGGAGGATACGTCTGCGCTGCGGCCTGAAGTGGCCGGGGCGATCGACCTGCTGATCGTGCGCGAGCTGAACGGCGATGTCTATTTCGGCGAAAAGGGCATCCGGACCCTGCCCGATGGCCGCCGTCAGGGCTGGGATATGATGTCCTATGCCGAAGACGAAGTCCGCCGGATCGCCCATGTCGGGTTCAAGGCGGCGTTGGGCCGGAGCGGGCGACTGTGCTCGGTCGACAAAGCCAATGTGCTTGAAACCAGCCAGCTGTGGCGCGATGTGGTGATCGAGGTTGCGGCGGAATATCCTGGGGTCGAACTCAGC